>NZ_JASCPK010000218.1:0-6753 GCF_029959385.1 Pseudomonas sp. PS01303 | reverse complement strand
AACCACATATTTTTGTTGCCCAAAATTTTTGGGGGGGGGGGGGGGGGCGCGCGAAAGCAGTGGGTCAGTCAGCACGGCAATGTCTGATTGAATGCTTTCGCGAGCAGGCTCGCTCCCACATGGGATGGGTGTGGATATCAGAATAGAGGATTGGCACACATCATTGTGGGAGCGAGCCTGCTCGCGAAAGCGGTGGGTCAGTCAGCAGGGCAATGTCTGATCGAATGCTTTCGCGAGCAGGCTCACTCCCACATGGGATGGGGTGTGGATCTCAGAAATGAGGATTGGCACACATCATTGTGGGAGCGGGCTTGCTCGCGAAAGCAGTGGGTCAGTCAGCACAGCAATTTCTGATTGAATGCTTTCGCGAGCAGGCTCGCTCCCACAGGGGATGGATGTGGATCTCAGAATAGAGGATTGGCACACATCATTGTGGGAGCGAGCCTGCTCGCGAAAGCAGTGGGTCAGTCAGCACGGCAATGTCTGATTGAATGCTTTCGCGAGCAGGCTCACTCCCACAGGGGAGAGTGTGTATGACCAGCAATTTTAGCCGCGAATAAAGGCCAGCAGATCCGCGTTAATGGTATCCGCCTCCGTCGTCGGCATCCCGTGTGGAAACCCCGGGTACGACTTCAGTGTGCCGTTCGGCAGCAACTTCGCCGACAACGGCGCCGAGTTGGCGTACGGCACAATCTGGTCATCCTCACCGTGCATCACCAACACCGGCACGGTGACTTTCTTCAGGTCTTCGGTGAAGTCCGTCTGCGAAAACGCCACGATCCCGTCGTAATGCGCCTTCGCCCCGCCAATCATGCCCTGGCGCCACCAATTGGCGATCACCCCTTCGGACGCCTTCGCCCCTGGCCGGTTGTAGCCGTAAAACGGCCCGGTCGGAATATCCCGGTAAAACTGCGCCCGGTTCGCCGCCAAATTCGCCTGAAACTCATCGAATACCGATTTCGGCAACCCACCCGGATTGCTCTCGGTCTGCACCATCAGCGGCGGCACCGCGCTGATCAACACGCCTTTGGCGACGTTGTCCTGGCCATGCCGGGCGATGTAATGAATGACCTCACCGCCACCGGTCGAGTGGCCGACATGCACAACATTCTTCACGCCCAGATGATTGACCACCGCCAGCGCATCGTCGGCGTAATGATCCATGTCGTGGCCGTCCCAGACCTGGCTCGAACGCCCGTGGCCACGGCGGTCATGGGCAATCACCCGAAAGCCTTTACCAAGGAAAAACAGCATCTGCGCATCCCAATCGTCCGAGCTCAGCGGCCAGCCGTGGTGGAAGTGGATCACCGGCGCGTCTTTCGGGCCCCAGTCTTTGTAGAAGATTTCGACGCCGTCTTTGGTGGTGACAAATCCCATGTTCGCTACTCCAGACCAATGTGATGGATAACCCGCGCGGTGGGCGCGGACCGGTTTCGCTCGTGACGCGTTTTTTAAGGTGATGGCTCGGGTGCGAGCCGTTATCAACTGTAGGATTAAAGTCGACATCTGCATGACCGGTGGTCGCAACGTCTGGCTTCATGCGCAATTTAGGCTTTGCTGAAAGGGATAAGCCGAGGCGCGCGTAGGCATGTTTGGCCACAGCGGCGCCCCTTCAGAACACCGTGAGTCTGAGGAAATTCCCCGATGCTGACCTTGAATATCAATGGCAAGGATCAGGAGCTCGATGTCCCCGCGGACATGCCGTTGCTCTGGGTTCTGCGCGATGTCGCGCACCTGACCGGTACCAAATTCGGCTGCGGCATGGCCCAGTGCGGAGCTTGCACTGTGCACGTTGACGGTGCGCCGTTGCGCGCCTGCATCACCCCCGCAACCGCCGTGGCCCACGGGCAGAAAATTCTCACCATCGAAGGCCTGTCCACCGACGGTTCGCACCCGGTGCAGCAAGCCTGGGCTGAACTTGACGTGGTGCAGTGCGGTTACTGCCAGTCGGGGCAGATCATGTCTGCCGCCGCATTGCTGGCGAAAATCCCCAAACCCACCGACAGCGATATCGACCAGGCGCTCTCCGGCAATATCTGCCGCTGCGGCACCTATCCGCGAATCCGCGCAGCGGTGAAGCGTGCATCGGAAATCGGCTGATTGATTACGTGGGAGTCGGGTGATGAACAGTCCTGTATCGCGTCGGGGTTTTCTCAAGGGCAGCGCCGTGTTGGGCGGCGGCTTGGTGGTGGCGTTCGTCGTCCCCGGCGGACATAAGTTTGCCTATGCGGCCGAGAACGAAGGCAAGGTCTTTGCGCCGAATGCGTTTTTGCGCATCGCGGCGGACAACAGCGTCACCGTGTTGCTCGGGCATTCGGAGATGGGCCAGGGCATCTGGACCGGCCTGACCATGTTGATTGCCGAAGAGCTGGATGCCGACTGGTCGAAGATCCGCGTCGAACATTCGCCCGCATCAGCAGCGGACTACGGCATGCCGGGGTTTGGCGGCATGCAGATTACCGGCGGTTCAACGTCGACGTGGATGGAGTTTGATCGCTATCGGCTGGCAGGCGCGACCGCTCGGCAAATGTTGGTTGAAGCAGCGGCGAAGCGTTTTGAAGTGGCGCCCTCGGCGATTCGCACCGAGTCAGGCGTGGTGATTGCCGGCGACAAACGTGCGACTTACGGCGAGCTGGCGGACGCCGCCGGGCAACTCCCCGTGCCGGATCCAAAGTCGATCACTTTCAAGGAAGCCAAGGACTGGAAAGTCATCGGCAAACCGACCAAGCGCCTCGACACGCCGGAGAAAATCACCGGCCGCGCCAAGTTCGGCATGGATGTGCAGTTCGAAGGCTTGATGACGGCGATGGTCGCGCGCGCCCCGGTGTTCGGCGCCAGCGTCAAATCCTTCGAAGGCGCCGAAGCGTTGGCGGTGCCGGGCGTGCACAAAGTGCTGCAAGTGCCGACGGGCATCGCGGTGATTGCCGATCATTATTGGGCGGCGAAGCTCGGGCGAGATGCGCTGAAGATTGACTGGGATCTGGGCCCGCATGCGGATCTGAGCAGCGAAAAATTGCTGGAGAGTTTCCGCAAACTGGCCACGACGCAAGGCACGTCAGCCAGTCAGGCCGGGGATGCCAAGGGTACTTTTGGCAAAGCGACGAAGAAAATCGATGTCGAATACAGCGTGCCGTATCTGGCCCATGCGCCGATGGAACCGCTCAATTGCACGGTGAAGATCAGTGCCGAGAAATGCGAGATCTGGACGGGGACGCAGTTTCAGACGCTGGATCAAATGGTCGCCGGCAAGATCACCGGGCTGAAGCCTGAACAAGTGGAAATCCACACCGAGTTTCTTGGCGGCGGTTTTGGGCGTCGAGCCAATCCAACGTCGGACTTCGTTGCCGAAGCCGTGCAAGTGGCGAAAGCCGCGGCTATGCCGGTGAAAACCGTATGGTCGCGGGAAGATGACATTCGTGGCGGTTACTACCGGTCGATGTTCCTGCATCAGGCGAAGATCGGTTTGGGCGCTGATGGTTTGCCGTCGAGTTGGCAGCATGTGTTGGTCGGGCAGTCGATCATGGCGGGCACCATGCTGGAGCAAACCATGGTTAAGAACGGCATCGATTCGACGTCGGTCGAGGGCGTGGCCGACAGTCCTTACGTCAAAGGTCTGGCCAATCATCAGGTCGATCTGCATTCGCCGCAGACTGGCATCAATGTGTTGTGGCTGCGCTCGGTGGGCCATAGCCACACCGGTTTTGTCATGGAATCGTTGATCGATGAAATGGCCACGGCGGCGGGCAAGGATCCGGTCGAGTACCGACGAACCTTGCTCAAGGATCATCCTCGGCATCTAGGTGTCTTGAATCTGGCGGTGGAGAAGGCCAATTGGAAGGCTCCGTTGCCGGATGGTCATGCACTCGGCGTGGCGGTGCACGAATCGTTCGGCAGCTACGTGGCGCAGGTCGCCGAGGTGTCGCAGGACAATCTGGCGATTCGCGTGCACCGCGTGGTTTGCGCGGTGGACTGCGGGATCGCGGTGAATCCGCAGAGCATCGCCGCGCAGATGGAATCGTGCATCACCTTCGGCCTGGGCATGGCGCTGCACAGCAAACTGACGCTCAAGGACGGCGCGGTGATGCAGTCCAACTACCACGATTATCAGGTGCTGCGGCTCAACGAGATGCCGGTAGTGGAAGTGCACATCGTGCCCAGCAGCGACAAACCCGGCGGCATCGGCGAGGCCGGTGTGCCGCCGACTGCGCCAGCGGTGGCCAACGCGGTGTTCGCCCTGACCGGGCAGCGTCTGCGCGAGTTGCCGCTGCAATTGTCGGGGGTGTGAGATGAAACGACATCTAGTGTTGGGCACGGTGGTTTTGCTGGGGCTCGGCGGTTATGCCTCGGACTTGTTTGCCGATGATCAGGAGGCGCTTAAAGCCTTCGGCACGGTGCAGAAAGTCTTCCAGAGTCCGCGCTGCCAGAACTGCCATATCCCCGGCGATTCGCCGCTGCAGTTCGACGCGGGCATTCCGCATGCGATGAACGTGGTGCGCGGCATGGACGGCAAGGGCGCGGCCGGTTTGCCCTGCGCCACCTGTCACGCAGAAAACAATCCGCCGGCCAGTTACGGCCCGCATGCACCGCCGGGTGCGCCGCATTGGAGCCTGCCACCCGCGGCGCACAAAATGGCCTGGATCGGCCTGCCACCGGACAAACTCTGCGCGATGATCAAGGATCGTTCCAGCAACGGCGATCGCGATTTTGCTGCGCTGATCAAACACGTCAGCGAAGACAAACTGGTGTTGTGGGGCTGGAATCCCGGGGCAGGGCGCGCGCCGGTGCCGGTGCCGCATGACATTTTTGTCGAGCAATTCAAGCTCTGGGCCGATGCGGGCGGGCCGTGTCCGGTGGCAGGCATCTGATGAGGTGACCTCGCGCTGATTTGCGCTACGCTGAAATGAATTGTTGCCAACGGAGTGTGCGAATGCTGGTTCCAGGAAAACCTGCCAATGAAGCGGCGCGAATTCAGGTGCTGCACGGCCTCGACCTTCTCGATTCAGCGCCGGAGGAGCGTTTCGATCGGCTGACGCGGCTGGCCAAACGACTGTTCAATGTGCCGATTGCGCTGGTGACGCTGGTCGACAAGGATCGTCAGTGGTTCAAATCCTGCGTGGGCCTGGCGGCTACCGAGACACCACGGGATATCTCGTTCTGCGGGCATGCGATTCTCAATGATGGTCTGCTGCTGGTCCCGGATGCGCGGGAGGACGTGCGTTTCCACGATAATCCGCTGGTGACCGGCGAGCCGAATATTCGCTTTTATGCCGGTTACCCGCTGACCGTGCCCAACGGCAATAAAATGGGCACGCTGTGCCTGCTCGACACCAAACCTCGCGAACTTGATGATGAAGAACGCGCGCTCTTGCGTGATCTGGCGGAAATGGCCGAGCAAGAACTGACGGCCGTGCAGATGGCGAGCATGGACGAGCTGACGTTGCTGTCCAATCGTCGCGGGTTCAAGCAACTGGCGCAGCATGCGCTGGACGCCTGCGCACGGCTGGAGCGGCCGGCGACGTTGCTGTTTTTTGATCTGAATGATTTCAAGCAGATCAACGATCTTTACGGGCATGCCGAGGGCGACAGCGCGCTGAAGACCTTTGCCGATGTGCTGCGAATTGCCTTTCGCGAGAGCGATGTGGTGGGGCGGTTGGGTGGGGATGAGTTTGTCGCGCTGCTGACGGGGTCGAGTCATATCGAAACCACGGCGATCATGGCGCGGCTCAAGGAGATCCTTGAAGAGCGTAATGCCACGCTGCATCGGGGTTATGCGATTCGCTTCAGCGTCGGGCAGATCGAGTACGACGCCAAACGCCATGAAACCGTAGATCGCTTGCTCGCCGACGCGGATGGCGCGATGTATGCGCACAAGCAGGCCCTGAAGCGCTGTTGATTCGGGCCCCATCGCTGGCAGGCCAGCTCCCACAGGATTCTTGGGTGTTCTCGATATCCCGTCTCACCACAAATTCCTTGTAGGAGTGAGCCTGCTCGCGAAGGCGTCCATCCCTTCAACATCATCATTGCCTGACCCACCGCTTTCGCGAGCAAGCTCACTCCCACAGGTTTCTCGGGTGTTCACAAAACCCCGTTCCACCACAAATTCCTTGTAGGAGTGAGCCTGCTCGCGAAGGCATCCATCCCTTCAACATCATCATTACCTGACCCACTGCAATCGCGAGCAGGCTCACTCCCACAGGTTTCTCGGGTGTTCACAAAACCCCGTTTCACCCCAAATTCCTTGTAGGAGTGAGCCTGCTCGCGAAGGCGTCCATCCCTTCAACATCATCATTGCCTGACCCACTGCCATCGCGAGCAGGCTCACTCCCACAGGTTTCTCGGGTGTTCACAAAACCCCGTCACACCACAAATCCCCTGTAGGAGTGAGCCTGCTCGCGATAGCGCCCGGCCATTCAACATCATCATCGCCTGACCCACTGCCATCGCGAGCAGGCTCACTCCCACAGGTTTCTCGGGTGTTCACAAAACCCCGTCACACCACAAATCCCCTGTGGGAGCGAGCCTGCTCGCGAAGGCGTCCATCCCTTCAACATCATCATTGCCTGACCCATCGCTTTCGCGAGCAAGCCCGCTCCCACAGGTTTCGCGGGTGTTCACAAAAAACCGTTTCACCCTAGATCCCTGTGGGAGCGAGCTTGCTCGCGAAGGCGTCCATCCCTTCAACATCATCATTGCCTGACCCATCGCTTTCGCGAGCAAGCCCGCTCCCACAGGTTTCGCGGGTGTTCACAAAAA
>NZ_JASCPK010000217.1:0-6907 GCF_029959385.1 Pseudomonas sp. PS01303 | reverse complement strand
AGGCTCGGGTTCCTTCGCTCCGGGTTCATCCGGGGGCATCGCCTACGGTTTGCTTCGCTGCACCTCCTCTCGATGCTTTCCCCGTATGAATCCCTCCACTCAGCCTCCCGACGGGCTCTAAGATCAAAAGCTGCACCCGAGCTTGCGCTCATCGTGTTGAGTGGTGAAGAGCACAGCGTGGTCGGCTTTTGATTTTCGTTGGATTCGCCCCTCACCCCAGCCCTCTCCCGAGGGAGAGGGAGAGGGAGAGGGAGAGGGAGAGGGAGAGGGAGAGGGAGCCGATTTTTGGGCTTCTCAGGATTTGTGGTCGGCTCGGTATTTCATGTCGGCGTACCTCTCCCAATCCACGGGGTCAGTTCCCTCTCCCACCGGGAGAGGGCTAGTGATGGGCTCTTGATTTGGATTTGAAGCTCAAATTCAACTCAGTATTTCATGTCGGTGCATCTTGCCCAAACACCCCGGTCAGTTCCCTCTCCCTCCGGGAGAGGGCTAGGGTGAGGGGCTCTTGATTTGGATTTGAAGCTCAAATTCAATTCGGTATTTCATGTCGGTGCATCTTGCCCAAACACCCCGGTCAGTCCCCTCTCCCTCTGGGAGAGGGCTAGGGTGAGGGTTTGCTTTTGATTTGATTGGGGGAGTGAGCCTGCTGGCGATAGCTGTTCATATTCAATCCATTTCAACCAGCCAAAAAAAAGCCCCCAACAAACCAGAGGTCTGTCAGGGGCTTTTTCAATCAGGCATTTTTCAACACCTGATTTCGCTCAGCTTATTGGCAAGCTTCGCAATCCGGCTCGTCGATCGCGCAGGCTTTTGGCACTGGCGCCGGGCCGGCTGGAGCAGCCAGGACCGAATCATCACCGTGGTTGCCGCCGCTGGATACAGCGTTCAGCTTGCTGGTGCTGATGGTCGACTTCTCGGTGCTGGTTGCGGCCAGGGCACGGAGGTAGTAGGTGGTTTTCAGGCCACGGTACCAAGCCATGCGGTAGGTCACGTCGAGTTTCTTGCCCGATGCGCCAGCGATGTACAGGTTCAGCGATTGGGCCTGGTCGATCCACTTCTGACGACGGCTGGCCGCGTCAACGATCCACTTGGTGTCCACTTCGAAGGCAGTCGCGTAGAGCTCTTTGAGTTCTTGCGGGATGCGCTCGATTTGCTGAACCGAACCGTCGTAGTACTTCAGGTCGTTGATCATGACCGAGTCCCACAGACCGCGAGCCTTGAGGTCGCGAACCAGGTACGGGTTGATCACGGTGAATTCGCCCGACAGGTTCGATTTCACATACAGGTTCTGATAAGTCGGTTCGATCGACTGCGAGACGCCAGTGATGTTGGCGATGGTCGCGGTCGGTGCGATGGCCATGATGTTGGAGTTACGAATGCCTTTCTGTACACGGGCGCGAACCGGTGCCCAGTCCAGGGATTCGTTCAGGTCAACGTCGATGTACTTCTGGCCACGTTGCTCGATCAGGATCTGTTGCGAATCCAGTGGCAGGATGCCTTTGGACCACAGCGAACCCTGGAACGTCTCGTACGCACCGCGCTCGTCGGCCAGGTCGCAGGAAGCCTGGATTGCGTAGTAGCTGACCGCTTCCATCGACTTGTCGGCGAATTCGACGGCAGCGTCGGAACCGTAAGGGATGTGCTGCAGGTACAAAGCGTCCTGGAAGCCCATGATGCCCAGACCGACCGGACGGTGCTTGAAGTTGGAGTTCTTCGCTTGTGGCACCGAGTAGTAGTTGATGTCGATAACGTTATCGAGCATGCGAACGGCAGTGTTCACGGTGCGTTCCAGCTTGGCGGTGTCCAGCTTGCCGTTGACGATGTGGTTCGGCAGGTTGATCGAGCCCAGGTTGCAAACGGCGATTTCGTCCTTGTTGGTGTTCAAGGTGATTTCGGTGCACAGGTTCGAGCTGTGAACCACGCCGACGTGCTGCTGCGGGCTGCGCAGGTTGCACGGGTCTTTGAAGGTCAGCCATGGGTGGCCGGTTTCAAACAGCATGGAGAGCATTTTGCGCCACAGGTCTTTGGCCTGAATGGTCTTGAACAGACGAACCTTGCCTGGGTATTCGGTCAGGGCTTCGTAGTACTCGTAACGCTCTTCGAAGGCTTTACCGGTCAGGTCGTGCAGGTCCGGTACTTCGGATGGCGAGAACAGAGTCCACTTGCCGTCGTCGAAGACACGCTTCATGAACAGGTCAGGGATCCAGTTGGCAGTGTTCATGTCGTGGGTACGACGACGATCATCACCGGTGTTCTTGCGGAGTTCGATGAACTCCTCGATGTCCATGTGCCAGGTTTCCAGGTAAGCGCAGACAGCGCCTTTGCGCTTGCCACCCTGGTTAACGGCGACGGCGGTGTCGTTCACGACTTTCAGGAATGGAACCACGCCTTGCGACTTGCCGTTGGTGCCTTTGATGTACGAACCCAGTGCACGCACCGGTGTCCAGTCGTTGCCCAGGCCACCGGCGAATTTCGACAACATGGCGTTGTCGTGGATCGCGTGGTAGATACCCGACAGGTCATCCGGCACGGTGGTCAGGTAGCAGCTCGACAGCTGTGGACGCAGGGTGCCGGCGTTGAACAGGGTCGGCGTCGACGACATGTAGTCGAAGGACGACAGCAGGTTGTAGAACTCGATCGCACGGTCTTCTTTCTGCTTCTCTTCGATCGCCAGGCCCATGGCCACGCGCATGAAGAAAATCTGCGGCAGTTCGAAGCGGATACCGTCCTTGTGGATGAAGTAACGGTCGTACAGGGTTTGCAGGCCCAGGTAGGTGAATTGCTGATCGCGCTCGTGGTTGATCGCCTTGCCCAGTTTTTCCAGGTCGAAGGTGGCCAGCACAGGGTTCAGCAGTTCGAACTCGATACCTTTGGCGATGTAAGCCGGCAGTGCTTTGGCGTACAGGTCGACCATTTCGTGGTGAGTAGCGCTTTCGGCCACACCGAGGAAGCCCAGGCCTTCGGCACGCAGGGTGTCCATCAGCAGGCGGGCGGTGACGAACGAGTAGTTCGGCTCGCGCTCAACCAGAGTACGGGCGGTCATCACCAGGGCGGTGTTGACGTCGGTCAGGGCCACGCCGTCGTACAGGTTTTTCAGGGTTTCACGCTGGATCAGGTCGCCGTCAACTTCTTCCAGACCTTCGCACGCTTCGGTGACGATGGTGTTCAGGCGGCCCATGTCCAGCGGCGCCAGGCTGCCGTCAGTGCGGGTGATACGGATCGACGGGTGAGCGTTGACCGCTTCTTCGGTCGGGGCGTGGGCAGCGCGTTCTTTCGAACGACCGTCACGGTAGATCACGTAGTCGCGCGCCACTTTCTGCTCGCCGGCACGCATCAGGGCCAGTTCAACCTGGTCCTGGATTTCTTCGATGTGGATGGTGCCGCCCGAAGGCATGCGACGCTTGAAGGTCGCGGTGACTTGTTCGGTCAGGCGGGCAACAGTGTCGTGGATTCGCGACGAGGCGGCAGCGGTGCCGCCCTCAACTGCGAGGAACGCTTTGGTGATAGCGACGGTGATCTTGTCATCGGTGTAAGGAACGACAGTGCCATTACGCTTGATCACGCGCAGTTGACCAGGCGCGGTGGCTGCCAGATCCGAATTCGAATCAGCGGCCTGCGGCAAGGTGCCCTGCGGGTTCTCGCGAGTTGTGTCGGTTTGCATGGGGGGTGATCTCCACATTCTCTAGTTTGTTTGGGCACCATCATGGTGCCCACCGTTCTGGCCAGAAGCACTACAACCGACGGGCGTCGGGCATAACAACTTCGGACCAGTAGGAAAAAGGCTAATGACGCCGCGTCCCTGCCGAAGTTTTTGGCTGCGAGCCAAGGCTCGAGCCGGGTTCCATCCCGGGTGACAGTAATGACTGCAACACCCGTACCGTTTCGGTCGTTTCCGACCTGAAAAACGGTGCCATCCGCAAGTGCGGTTTGGTCTTCAGAAAACTTGCTTGGTTCAACCGGAAACCGGCAATAAATCGCTTGAGTTTCAGGTCTGAAATGTGGTTGGGCTTTTCAGTCAAAAACCCTATATGTAGGGTTTTTTTTGCGCCGTGCTACAAGATAATGCGTTTCGAGGGGTGTTGCAACGTACTACCTGTGGATAAACCTGTGCGTAAATTGTGTAAGAAAGGTGGAATTCTCGTGTAGGCCGCGAACCTGCTGAGCTAGACCGTTTGTCACCGTTTTCTCACCGGGAAAAACGCTTCAGCGGATTTTTAAGGGCGCGAACCCTACCACAAAAAATCGCCTTGTCCGAACGCATTTACCGACTTGTGTTCTGGCTGTACGCCGTTTATACAATCGGGCCATGTGAGCGCGACAAAAGCACGAGAGGATCCCCCGTAGGAGCTGCCGAAGGCTGCGATCTTTTGATCTTGATAAAAACAAAATCAAAAGATCGCAGCCTCGTTTCAATCGACGGCTCCTACAGGGGATCGTCTGGATTCGGGCAATCGTCTTCCTTTATTAATAACAATAGAAAGCAGAGGTCACCGGTGGAGCAACAAGCCTGGCAGGTATTGATCGTCGAGGATGACCAGCGACTGGCCGAACTCACGCGCGACTACCTGCAAGCCAATGGACTGCGCGTGGAAATCGAAGGCAACGGTGCCCTCGCGGCGGCGCGGATCATTAACGAACAACCGGATCTGGTGATCCTCGACCTGATGCTGCCCGGCGAAGATGGCCTGAGCATCTGCCGCAAAGTCCGCGACCGTTACGACGGGCCGATCCTGATGCTCACCGCGCGCACCGACGACGCCGATCAGATTCAGGGCCTCGACCTCGGCGCCGACGATTACGTGTGCAAACCGGTGCGCCCGCGTTTGTTATTGGCGCGGATTCAGGCGTTGCTGCGACGCAGTGACTCACCCGAGCCGACCAGCGAAAAAAGCCGTCGCCTGCAATTCGGCCCGCTGGTGGTCGACAATGCATTGCGCGAAGCCTGGCTCAGCGATAACGGCATCGAACTGACCAGCGCCGAATTCGATCTGCTCTGGCTGCTGGTCTCCAACGCCGGGCGCATTCTCTCGCGGGAAGAAATCTTCACTGCTTTGCGCGGCATCGGTTACGACGGCCAGGATCGCTCGATCGATGTGCGCATCTCGCGCATCCGCCCGAAAATCGGCGACGACCCCGACCATCCACGCCTGATCAAAACCGTGCGCAGCAAAGGCTACCTGTTCGTCCCTGAAGCCTGCGTAGACCTGCCGCTGTGAACTCGATCTTCCTGCGCATCTACGGCGGCATGTGCGCAGCGATCATTCTGGTGGCAGTGCTCGGCGTGCTGGCGCTTAACCTGCTCAACCAAGTGCGCAGCGAGCAGTACCGCGAGCGTCTGGCCCACGGCACGTTCTCGCTGATGGCCAGCAACCTGCAACCGATGAACGAAACCGAACGCCATCGCGCACTGTTGGTGTGGGAGCGGTTGCTGGGGATTCCGCTGGCGCTGAAGAAGTTTGCCGACACCGATCTCGACCTGACCCAGCGCACCCGCGTGCAGCGCGGTCAGGCTTTGGTCGAGCAGACCGGCCCGCACGCGGCGAAGGTCTATCGACTGGTCAGCGACAAAGAGCAGCTTGTGCTCGTAGGCGAGGTGCAGCAGATCAGCGAGCAACTGGCGCGCGCGACTATTTACCTGCTCGCCGATGAGCTGGTGCGCGTGCCGGTCGCCGACCAACCGAAACGGCTGGCGCAGATAAAGGAAGAGAAGGGCTTCGGATTCGATTTGCGTTTGGTCACGGTGGATGACGCCGACATGGACGAAGACCAGAGCCGCCGCGTGGCCGAAGGCGACACGGTGATGGCGCTGGGTAAGGGCGGCGATTCGATCCGTGTGTTCGCCGGTATGGTCGGCACGCCGTGGGTGCTGGAGATCGGCCCGCTGTACCAGATGAATCCCTATCCGCCGGAGTGGCTGGTGCTGATCGCCGCGCTCGGGCTGAGCCTGATCGGCTTGATCGTTTACTTGCTGGTGCGCCAACTCGAACGGCGTTTACGCGGTCTCGAAGCAGCGGCCACGCGCATCGCCAAAGGCAGTCTGGAAACCCGTGTGCCGGCGCGCGGTGCCGACTCGGTGGGGCGGCTGGCGGCGGCGTTCAATGGCATGGCCGAGCACTTGCAACAACTGCTGGCGATTCAGCGTGAACTGGTGCGCGCGGTGTCCCATGAGTTGCGCACGCCGGTGGCGCGTCTGCGTTTCGGTCTGGAAATGATCGGCTCGGCGACCACCCCGCAAGCGCTGGAAAAATACCGCGAAGGCATGGATCACGACATCGAGGATCTCGATAAGCTGGTCGATGAGATGCTCACCTACGCACGACTGGAGCAGGGCTCACCGGCGCTGACCTTCCAGCGGATTGATCTGGATGCGCTGGTCAATCAGGTCATCGAAGAATTGGCGCCGTTGCGCGCCGAAGTCACGGTGCAGCGCGGTCTGTGTCTGTCAGCGGCGGACAATGACGATGCCTGGGTCGAGGCTGAGCCGCGTTATCTGCACCGCGCGTTGCAGAATCTGGTGAGCAATGCCATGCGCCATGCCCGTTCGAACGTGACGGTGAGTTATCAGGTCGGGCAATTGCGTTGCCGGGTCGACGTTGAGGATGACGGGCCGGGTGTGCCGGAAGTTGCCTGGGAGAAAATCTTCACGCCGTTTCTGCGCCTGGATGACAGCCGCACGCGCGCGTCGGGTGGGCATGGACTGGGGTTGTCGATTGTGCGACGGATTATTCACTGGCACGACGGCCGGGCGTTGATTGGCAAGAGCAAGAGTTTGGGCGGGGCGTGTTTTAGTTTGAGTTGGCCGCGTAATCAGGAACGACGTTGAGAAATTTAGTGATTTTGCTGGCCCCATCGCGAGCAGGCTCACTCCTACATTTGGAATGCGTTCCCCTGTAGGAGTGAGCCTGCT
>NZ_JASCPK010000216.1:0-6919 GCF_029959385.1 Pseudomonas sp. PS01303 | reverse complement strand
GGCAAGCCTTGCTCCTACAAGGGGACGCATTCCAATTGTAGGAGCAAGGCTTGCCCGCGAAGCTTTTGCTTTATCCTTGGACAGGCACACCTTTGAGGTAAGGCGCAGGCTCGGCCCCAAGGTTGTTCAGCAAGCGCTCGCTGTACCAATCAACAAAATTCACCACGCCAAATTCATAGGTCTTCGAATAAGGCCCAGGCTGATACGCCGTCGAGTTGATCCCGCGCTGGTTCTCCTCAGCCAGACGCCGATCCTGATCATTCGTCGCATCCCACACCTGGCGCATGCGATCAACATCGTAATCCACACCCTCAACCGCATCCTTGTGCACAATCCACTTGGTGGTGACCATGGTTTCCTGCGCGCTGATCGGCCACACGGTGAAAACGATGATGTGGTCGCCCATGCAGTGGTTCCACGAGTGCGGCAGGTGCAGGATGCGCATCGAGCCGAGATCCGGATTCTTGATCCGGCCCATCAGTTTCGCGCAGCCCTGTTTGCCGTCGAGGGTCATCGACACTGTGCCTTTGAGCAGCGGCATGCGCACGATGCGGTTGCGCAGGCCGAAACTGGCGTGGGCGTAAGGGATCTTCTCGGCTTCCCAGGCAGCGGCGGAGGCGGCGACGTGATCCTTGAACGCCTGATCGGCGCGCGGGTCGGTGACGTCGTCCCATTCCAGCAGGGTTTTCAGCAGTTCCGGGTGCGACGCGTTGCAGTGGTAGCACTCGCGGTTGTTTTCCAGCACCAGTTTCCAGTTGGCCTTTTCCATCAAGGTGGTGGTGATCGCCACCTTGGTGTTCTCCATGTCGTACGGTTCCATGTAATGGTTCAGCGTCGACAGGAAGTCATCAATGGCCGGCGGGTTCTCCGCCAGGCTGATAAAGATATAGCCACCGGCAGTCTTCACGTTGACTGGTTTGAGGCCGTACTGCTTCATGTCGAAGTCGGCGCCCATTTCGGTGCCGGCGAACAACAGGCGACCGTCCAGTTCGTACGTCCACTGGTGATAGTGGCAGACCAGTTTGGCGACCTTGCCCTTCTCGCTGGTGCACAGGCGCGAGCCACGGTGGCGGCAGACGTTGTGGAACGCATGCACAACGCCTTCGGCGCCACGGATGACGATGATCGGGTTCTTGCCGATCTGCAGCGTCAGGTAGTTGCCCTTGGCCGGAATTTCGCAGGTCATGCCGGCAATCAACCACTCTTTCTGGAAAATCTCCTGCATGTCGATATCGAAGAGTCGTTCGTCGCTGTAGAACGGTTGTGGCAGCGAAAAGGTGCGCTCGCGCTCCTGGAGCATTTGTGCGGTGGCCTTGCGTGCGGGTTCCAGCGGATCGCCCAGGCTGATTTTTGCGGTGACGTCCATCGATGTGATCCTCATGGCCCTCTACGTGGCCGGCGAATGTGGCTAATCAGGGGTGCTGCAAAGTGGCTACGCAAGGTGTAAAGAATCTGTCTTGGTGTTGGGGCGAGTGTGGGCCCGGCGCGGGGCGCAACCTTATCCATGGGCGACATGATGCAATCTGTTCCCGACGCGCAACCCCCGGTGGTTGGGGGCTGGTCGCGATAAGTATGCCGATGTCGCGGATAGGTAAACGGGCGGTTCGCGCTATACGCAGAATCGCCGACATGAGGCCGACAGTCGGCCGTGGAGAACAGCATGTCCAACAGCTTCCTGAATCCGGTCACCACCCAGACCTGGGCCAATGGCCGACACATCGTCCGTTGCGTCAAAGTCATCCAGGAAACCTGGGACGTGCGCACCTTCTGTTTCATGGCCGACCAGCCGATCCTGTTCTTCTTCAAGCCCGGGCAGTTCGTGACCCTGGAGCTGGAAATCGAAGGCCAGCCGATCATGCGTTCGTACACCATTTCCAGTTCGCCGTCGGTGCCGTACAGCTTTTCGGTGACGATCAAACGCGTGCCGGGCGGCAAGGTCTCGAACTGGCTGCACGACACGCTGCATGAAGGGCAGGAATTGGCGGTGCACGGGCCCGTCGGGCTGTTCAACGCCATCGACTTCCCAAGCCCGAAAGTCCTCTATCTCAGCGGCGGCGTCGGCATTACGCCGTGCATGTCGATGGCGCGCTGGTTTTACGACACCAACGCCAACGTCGACATGACCTTTATCCACAGCGCGCGCTCGCCGAAAGACATCATTTACCACCGCGAGCTGGAGCACATGGCGTCGCGGATCGACAACTTCAGCCTGCACCTGATTTGTGAAAAGCACGGCCTGGGTGAGCCGTGGGCCGGTTATCGCGGTTACCTGAACCACAAGATGCTGGAACTGATGGTGCCGGACTTCCTTGAGCGCGAAGTGTTCTGCTGCGGGCCGACGCCGTACATGAATGCGGTCAAGCGGTTGCTGGAAGTGGCCGGTTACGACATGTCGCGTTATCACGAGGAATCGTTCGGCGCCACGCCGCCGGAAGCCCGTGCCGATGCGGTGGAGCAGGCGGAACAGGCAGCCGATGCGCCGGAAATCGATATCGCCGATCTGCATCAGGTCGAATTCACCTCGTCCGGCAAGAGCATCCGTGTGGCACCGGGCGAGACCGTACATGCGGCGGCGGCCAAACTTGGGTTGATGATTCCGAAAGCGTGCGGGATGGGGATTTGCGGGACGTGCAAGGTGCTGAAGCTGGGCGGCGAAGTGGAGATGGAGCACAACGGCGGGATTACCGAGGACGACGAGGCCGAAGGGTTTATTTTGTCGTGCTGCAGTGTGCCTAAAGGTGATGTGCGTATCGAGTTTTGAGGGGGGCGAATTTTTGCGTACGGCTTGCCCCTCACCCCAGCCCTCTCCCAGAGGGAGAGGGGGCCGACCGAGGTGTCTGGCGCTCTACATCGACCTGAAAGACCTTATCGATTGTGGATTCGGCAAAGCAGTTTCATGTCGGCGAAATCCTCAAATATCCCCCAATCAGTCCCCTCTCCCTTGGGAGAGGGCTAGGGTGAGGGGGCTTTTTCAGTCAACAAACAAATCCGGCATCAACGCCGCCTCGCTTTCCCGATCAAACCGGTAGTGATTGAACTCAGTCACGCCGCTCTCGCGCAAAATTTCTTCATCGATCAATAGCCGCCCGGTGATCTGCCGATCGCGGCTATCCAGAATCACATGCGCCGCATCCGCCATGATCGCTGGCGTTCGCGCCTGCTTGAACGACTCCCGGTTCCCCAACTGAAACTCAATCGCCGCCGTGGCAATCATCGTCTGCGGCCACAACGAATTCACGCTGATTCCGTACGCGGCAAACTCCTCACTCATCCCCAGCGTCAGCATGCTCATGCCGTACTTGGTCACCGTGTAGGGGCTGAACTGTGCAAACCACTTGCTCGCCAGATTCAGCGGTGGCGACAGATTGAGGATGTGTCCCGAGGATTTCTTCAGATAGGGCAGGGCGGCTTGGCTGCACAGCAGCACCGCGCGGGTGTTGATCTGGTGCATCAGGTCGAAACGCTTGAGTTCGATGTGTTGCACACCGGTCAACTTGATCGCCCCGGCGTTGTTCACCAGCGCATCGATGCCGCCGAAATGTTCGTTGGCCTGGGCGAGAGCCTGGCGCACGCCATCCTCATCACGCACATCCACCTGCAACGCCAACGCCTTGCCACCCGCCGCTTCGACTTCAGCGGCGACGCTGTGGATGGTGCCGGGCAGTTTGGCGTGGGGTTCGGCACTTTTCGCCGCAATCACGATATTGGCCCCGTCCCTCGCGGCACGCAGCGCAATCTCACGGCCAATGCCACGGCTGGCGCCGGTGATGAACAGGGTTTTGCCTTGTAACGACATGCCGATGCTCCTGCTTATTGTTATGTGAGCGAAGGGCTCGACAGACAATGTAGACCAAGCAGATCAGGTAACGCTGTCTCCGCCATGATCGTTCCCACGCTCCGCGTGGGAATGCAGCCGTCGACGCTCCGCGTCATAGCGGTGTTAAGGATGTCGACAGTGGTGAGGCTGGAACGCGGAGCGTCCCGAGAGGCATTCCCACGCGGAGCGTGGGAACGATCAGTGCGGAGGTCGGGCGGACTCAATTTGCTCGTTCCCATGCTCCGCGTGGGAATGCAGCCCGGGACGCTCTGCGTCCCATCAATACCAGCACTGAACCCCAATCAGCCCCGGCATTCCCGCGTAGTCCCTGGCACTCGAATAACGCCAATGCTCTGGCAAGTCCACATATCCACGTTTCACTGGATTGTTGTGGATGTATTCAAGCTTCTGACGCATCACCGATTCGCTGTAGACCATTTCTGCGTGTGAACCTTCCTGCCACAACTGGTACACCCGATCCTGCTTATGTGCGCGTTTGCTAAAGCGCAGGCGTTGCAGAGCTTTGTCGGCACCTTTGCTTTGCAGATCATCGATGATTTGTCGCGCGGTGAAAGATTTGAATTGGCTGAGGCATTTACTCAGGTCGGGCGCCTGAGCGACGAAGTGAAGATGGTTTTCCAGAATCACGTAGCCGTACAGCTTCAAGTCATGGTGGGTCTGTTGATAACGCCAGCAGTTGAGCAGGTGGTCGACGATGTACGGGCGGATGAATAACGGCAACCACTCCATGATCGTGCAAGTCAGGAAATGCGGTTTGTCGGTTTCAGTAATGGTGTAGCGGCTTCGGCCCATGGGATTCTTCCTTGAATCTTGCGGTGCGACGGGAATGGAACGCGGAGCGTCCCGGGAGGCGTTTCCACGCAGAGCGTGGGAACGATAAGGGTGAGGCGGGTGGGATGATCGCGCTAGAAGAGAAGTCTGGTATTACGGTGGGAAAAGTCATCCTCGGCCGAAGATCGTTCCCACGCTCTGCGTGGGAATGCAGCCATTGACGCTCTGCGTCATAGCGGTGTTTAGCGTCTGGGGATGGAACGCGGAGCGTCCCGGGAGGCATTCCCACGCGGAGCGTGGGAACGATCAGTGCGCAGGAGTCAGGTCAGGCGGACATGACTTCGCGGATGTCGCGTGCCAGTTCGCGGACGCGTTCTTCTTCGGTGTCCCACGAGCACATGAAGCGTGCGCCGCCCTTGCCGATGAAGGTGTAGAAGCGCCAGTTCTTCGCGGTCAGCGCGGCGATCGCCGGTTCCGACAGTTGCAGGAACACGCCGTTGGCCTGCACCGGGAACATCAGTTCGACGCCGGGAATGTCGCTGACCAGTTCTGCGAGCAATTGCGCGCAGTGGTTGGCGTGGCGCGCATATTTCAGCCAGGCGTCGGTTTCGAGGATGCCGACCCACGGGGCCGACAAGAAGCGCATTTTCGACGCCAACTGCCCGGCCTGTTTGCAGCGATAGTCGAAGTCTTCCGCCAGTTTGTGGTTGAAGAACAGGATCGCTTCACCCACGGCCATGCCGTTTTTGGTGCCGCCAAAGCACAGCACATCGACACCGGCCTTCCAGGTCAGATCCGCTGGCGAGCAGCCGAGGAAGGCGCAGGCGTTGGAGAAGCGCGCGCCGTCCATGTGCAGGTGCAGGCCCAGTTCCTTGCAAGTGGCGCTGATGGCGCGAACTTCTTCCGGCGTGTAGACGCTGCCGACTTCGGTGGCTTGTGTCAGGGTGACCACGCGCGGTTTCGGGTAGTGGATGTCTTGACGCTTGAGGGCGACTTCGCGGATCGACTGCGGGGTGATCTTGCCGTTTTCAGTGCCGGCGATCAGCAGCTTCGAGCCGTTGGAGAAGAATTCCGGGGCGCCGCATTCGTCGGTTTCGACGTGGGCGGTTTCCGAGCAGATCACGCTGTGGTAACTCTGGCACAGCGACGACAGGGCCAGCGAGTTGGCGGCGGTGCCGTTGAAGGCGAAGAACACTTCGCAGTCGGTTTCAAACAATTGGCGGAAATGGTCGGACGCGCGCGCGGTCCATTCATCGTCGCCATAAGCGCGCTGGTGGCCGTGGTTGGCCTGTTCCATGGCAGCCCAGGCTTCAGGGCAGATACCGGAATAGTTGTCGCTGGCGAATTGTTGGCTCTTGTCGGTCATGGCCGGCTTCCGTGGTCGAGACTCTTGTGAAGGCTCGTGGTCAATGATGGTGCGCACTTTACCGAAGATCTTCCGGGGAGCACACGAGATGTCGCTGTCTGAACATTACAAGGATGCAGGCCGATTATGCACCTGAGAAAACGCGACGGCGCGCTGGATCTGCTCAAGTGGCTGGCGCTGCTGAGCATGTTGCTCGATCACCTGCGATATGTCGGGTTCTCCGCCGATTGGCTGTACGTGCCGGGGCGGCTGGCGTTTCCATGGTTTTGCCTGGCGATGGCGGCGAATCTTTCGCGCGATGGTTCGCGGAAGATGGAATGGCGCTATCTGGGGTGGTTGTTGCTGTTCAGTGCGGTGAGTGAGATTCCGTATCGGTTGTACATTCCCGAGCCGGATACGTTGAATGTAATGCCGACGCTGGCGCTGGGGCTGCTGGTGGCGCGGGGCTGGCAGGATCCCTCGGTGATGTCGCGATTGCTCGGTGTTGCTGCGCTGGTGCTGGCGATGGTTTTCCCGGAGCGGCTGATGTTCGGGTTCTTCGGTGTTGTGCTGCCGTTGGCAATGCTGCTGGTGTTTCGTCGGCCGTGGTATTTCAGCCTGTTGCCGGGATTGGTATGCCTCGCAGCGAATCAATGGCTAGTGCTTTACGACTCGGCGAGGTTCGGCAGTAGCGTGGCCATTCTTGGGATTGCCGCGTGTCTGTTTGCGCCAGTGCTCGGAATGTTCCTGTTGCGACATGAGCGACATCTGCAGCCGCCGCCGATGCGTCGCTGGGCTTACGCCCTCTATCCCGCGCATTTCCTCCTATTGCTCGCCGTCCGCCAGTTGCTCGCCTAACCCCTGTAGGAGCTGCCGAAGGCTGCGATCTTTTGATCTTGAAAATCAAAGTCAAAAGATCGCAGCCTTCGGCAGCTCCTACAGGGGGATGCATTCTTTGGGTCATT
>NZ_JASCPK010000215.1:0-6962 GCF_029959385.1 Pseudomonas sp. PS01303 | reverse complement strand
CCCCCTGTAGGAGTGAGCCTGCTCGCGATAGCGGCATGTCAGTTGATACATGTGTTGACTGATACACCGCTATCGCGAGCAGGCTCACTCCTACAGTTTTAAGCTGCGTGTTCTTGTAATGCTGTCTGCAATCGCTTCATCTCTTGCACAAACCCCTCATACAACCGATGCGCCTCCTGCTGAGTCGTGCTCGACTTGCACGCCACCTCCAGTTGCTCACACGCCGCAATCAACGGCGTCGCATGAATAATCCGCGCACTCCCGAGAATCTTGTGGCAACGCCGCGCCATGCCTTCAAAATCCCCCGTTGCAAACAGCATTTCCATCGCCTCGACATCCTGCTGATTGGTGCGTAACACCGTCTCCAGCAATTGCCGGGTCAGCCCCGGATCGCCAGCGGTAATGTCGCTGACCTTGGACGGATCAAAACACGCCGCACTGGCCTGACGTTCACGTTCGGATTCACGCAGATAACGCTCCAGGGCACTGCGTGTCAGCGGTTTGAACAGGCAGGCGTTCATGCCCGCGTCGAGACAGCGGCGGGTTTCCTCAGGCTGCGCATTGGCGGTCAGCCCCAGCACATGAGTCGGCGTGCGCCCCTCGGCGGCTTCGATGGCGCGCAACTGGCGGGTCATTTTGTCGCCATTGAGCAGCGGCATATTGCAGTCGGTGATCAGATAATCGAAAGATTCTTCGCTCCACAGGCGCAACCCTTCGAGACCGTTTTCGGCGCAGGCCACGCGCATCCCCAGCGATTCCAGTTGCCGCTGCAGCACCACGCGATTGAATTCGTGATCCTCGACAATCAGCACATGCCGCGACGGCAGCGGTGGCAGATCTTCAGTCGCCATTGTCGGCAGGGTTTGTGTCTCGGTGTGCAATCGGGTGCTCAGGTTGAGGGTAAAGCACGAGCCGAGCCCCGGCTCGCTTTCGCAGGTCAGTTGCCCACCCATCAACTCGGTCAATTGCTGACAGATCGACAACCCCAGCCCCGTGCCAATCTGTGTTTCGCTCTGGCCGTCAGCGAATTGGGTGTACGGCTGAAACAGGCGCTGGCGCTGTGGCTCGTCCATGCCGATGCCACTGTCGCGCACCGCCAGGCGCAATTGCACCAGATCGCCGTGAGTCAGCAGGCTCAGCTCAACGCTGACCGTGCCTTGGGCGGTGAACTTGATCGCGTTGCTCAGCAGGTTGGAAAGAATCTGCCGAAATCGCAGCGAATCCAGTTCCACCGCTTGATCAGCATCATCGGTGATCAACGTCAGTTCGATGTTTTTCTGTTGCGCGAGGCTGGCGAACGCCTGCACCACGGTGCGCGCCAGACGCTCGGGATAGCAGCGGCTGCTGCGCAATTCGAACTGGCCGGCTTCAAGTTTGGTCAGGTCGAGAATCTCGCCGATCAGTTCCATCATGCCGCCGGCCGACTTCTGCGCGATGTCGATCAACTCGCCATCGCCGGTGCGCTCGGGATGACGATTGCGCAGCAGTTCAAGCACACCGATCAACGCGCTCATCGGCGTGCGGATCTCGTGGCTCATCACCGCCAGAAAATGGCTTTTGCCACGGTTCGCCGCCTCGGCCTGGTGCTTGGCGGCCAACAGTGCGTGTTGCAGATGCTGTTGTTCGGTCAGGTCGATCCAGCCGCCGATCACGCCGGTCATTTTGCCGTCGGAGTCGCGGTAGGGCAGGGCCCAGTGGTAGATGTGGAAGGTGTGGCCCTTGACCGAGAGCGGGAAATTGTCGAACGATGGCTCGCCGCTTTCCAGGGTGGCGCGGTGGATGCGTTTGTAGTTGTGGGCGTTATCCAGCGGCAGCACGTTGGCCTCGATCAGGCCTTTGTGCAGCACCTGCTCAAGCTCCACGCCCATCACCTGCAAATAAGCGCGGTTGCAAGTGAGCAGCAGGCCTTTGCGGTCGCGCACGTAAATCGGGTGCGGCGTGCCATCGACCAACGCCTTCATAAACAGCAACTGATCGCTCAAGGCTTTTTGCGCTTTGAGACGCTCGGCGATTTGCCGGCGCAGGCCGAGGTTCCACGCGATAAAACCAAGCAACACCGCCACCAAAACCATCGCCGCACGCAGAATCCAGCGTTTGTAAGTGCTCCAGCCGTCTTCACCGTTCTGTGGGTTTTGCCAGCGATTGGCCAAGTCGCTGAACTCGCCGGGAGCGATGTCGAGCATGGCTTTGTCGAGGATCGAAATCAGCGTGGCGTTGTGTTTGCCGGTGGCGAAAGTGATCAGCGCCGGTTGTGTGCCGAGCACCGAGTCGATTTGCAGGCGTCCACGAAAGTAGCGATCAATCAGATAAGCCGCGCCCATCTGCGGCTGAATCACGCCCTCGACCTGACCTTCGGCGAGCAGTTCGTAAGTCTCGATCGACGTATCGACTTCGACCGGGCGCAACTCCGGCCATTCCCGCGCCAGCCAATGCGCGGCTTCCGAGCCCTTGATGATTGCCACCGGCCGGCCTTTCAGACCGCTCATGCCCTCACGGTTGGGCTTGACCCGTGTAACCAGTACAAACGGATTGACCACGTAGGCGCGGGAGAACTTCAGATCCTTGTGCCGGCGCTCGCTGTAAGTCAGCGCCGCGATCAGGCTGGGTGGATCGCGTTGCGCACGACGGGTCATGGCGTCCATCGAGGTGATTTTCTTTGGCTGAAACGCGAGGCCCGTGCGGTCGTTGATCAGCTCGAGCAAATCGGCGGACATGCCGCGCATTTCGCCTTCGGTATCGAAGAAGCTGAACGGCGAATACATGTCGTTGGCCAGCACCTCGACAATCGGATGATCCTTGATCCACTGCTGTTCGACCGGCGTCAGTTGCAGACGGCCGTAACCGAGTTTCGGGTTGGAACCGATGCCCCAGCGCCGGGCGATTTGCGCGCGTTCCGCCGGAGAGATTTTTGCCAGAACGTTATTGAACAGATTGAGCAACTGCGCGTCTTCGCGCTGCATGGCGAAGCTGAAACCCAGGCCTTCGGAGTCGCGCTGAATGGTCTGTTTGAGGCTCTGCTGGTAACTGCGTTCGAGCAGGTATTGCGCGGAAATCGCGTCGGTCAGCAGCACCTTGTTTTCGCCGTAGGCCACCAGGCCGAGGCCGTAGGGTGTCGACTCCACCGCCTCGCGGGGATGATCGGGAAACAGTGCGGCAACGCGACCCGGAATCATCCAGTCCGAATCGAACAGAACGGTGGTGTCCTTGGGCAACTGATTGTTCGCCCAGTGGGTGCCGAAACGACTGACCAGCACCGCTTGATCGTACGCATAGGCCGCACTCATGCGCAGTTCGCTGTACTGGTTTTCCAGATGATTGATGCGTGGCACCACATCGATGTCGCCACGTTGCAGGGCGGCAAGCGCTTCGGCCTGATTGGCGAACCGTTCGATCTGCACCCGCAGGCCCAAGGTGCGAGCAATGATGTCGAGGTAATCGGCGGACAGGCCTTGGTATTCACCACCGTCGGCGGTGATGTCGAGCGGCGGCCGATCCGGCAGATAGACCCCGGCGCGCAACACGGCTTTTTGCGTCAAAAAATGCCGTTGCGTGCTGCTCAGGGGCAGGGTTTGTTGATTGCTGGTCGCGCGGCTGAGCAGGCTCAGCGTGTCGGCCTGGGCGCTCAATGCCAGCCAGCCGAGGCAGAGAACAGCGAGCAGTTGTCTGAACCGGTTCATCGCTCAGACCAGATGATTGCGTTTGGCGAACTCGACCAGATCAAGCAGCGTGTGGGTGTCGAGTTTTTGCATCAGGCGGGTCTTGTAGGTGCTGATGGTTTTGTTGCTCAGCAGCATGTCGTTGGCGATCTGCATGTTGGTCTTGCCCTGCGCCAGACCGTGCAAGACTTTGAGTTCGCGGCGGGTGATGGTGTCGATGCGCTTAGCGTCGTCCTGGGTGTATTCACTGTGATTGACCGAGTCGAGCGTCCCTGGCGGAAACCAGCGTTCGCCATTGGCCACGGCTTTCAGTGCAGTGAGAATCTCCCTCGGATCATCACCCTTCGACAGATAACCCGCCGCCCCGGCGCGCAGGCATTGCGTGGCGTAGGCCATACTTTTCAAACCGGTGTGTACCAGCACGTGCGCCGTACTGCCGCCGATGCGCAAACGGTCGATCACCGCCATGCCGTCGAGTTGCGGAATGTCCAGATCCAGCACAATCGCATCGGGCTGAAGCTCGAATGCCTTGCTCAAGGCATCGACGCCGTTGTCGCATTCAGCCACCACGACATGGCCCTCGCGCGCCAGAATCATCGCGATTGCCATGCGCACCACAGCGTGATCATCGACCAGCAGCACTTTCATCGATCAGTCCTCAAGCCCGGTTTCAGCATAGCCCGCACGCCGGGAAGAGCACGGCGCGGGCGCGACCGCGAAAAAAGAGCGCGATGCTACTTGGTTTGAGGGGGGATGCAAGGAAAGAGGGTAGTCACGGGCTACCCCAACCTCCTGTGGCGAGGGGATTCATCCCCGTTCGGCTGCGCAGCAGTCGCAAAACCATTGCATGCGGTGTGTCAGTAGAAATGCAGGGTATGGATGGGGCCGCTGCGCAGCCCAACGGGGATAAATCCCCTCGCCACAGGAGATCAGTGTCACCAGGGATCGGTTTCACAGGGGATCAGTGTCACCAGGGATTAGTGTCACTAAAGGGAGTACCACAGGTTTGGTGCCTGCCTTTATCGAGTAATTGCACTCAGGATCGTGTGCGCAATCTTCACCCGTTCCGCATTCGGGTAGTTCTTGTTCGCGAGGATCACAATGCCGACATCCTTCGATGGCACGAACGCCACGTACGCGCCGAAGCCTCCGGTTGCGCCGGTTTTGTTGTACAGCACGTTCTGCGGCTCGGGTTGCGCCGGGGTCAGCCAGTGCACTTTGTGCGCTTGCAACGCCATCGGGTTCGAGTTGCCGTTTTGCAGTTTTTCCAGACTGATCGGATAGGCGTAACGCTCCCAACCCAGACCTTGGGTCATGTCACCAACGGTGTAGTAACCGGTGTGTGTGGCGGCGACGGCTTGTTGCAGCGGCTGTTTCAGGCTGGCCGGTTTCAGGTTCGCTTCGACGTACCGCAGCAGGTCGGCGGCGCTGGTTTTGATGCCGTAGGCTTCAGCGTCCAAGGCGCCGGGGCCAACACGCACCGGTTGGTCTGCGCTGTTGTAGCCTTGGGCGTAGAGGTTGGCTTCGGACTCGGGCACGCTGAGGAATGTGTGCTGCAAACCCAGTGCTGGCAGCAGGGTTTGGGTCATCGCCTGATCAAACGGCTGACCGAGGCTCTTCGCCGTCAGATAACCAAACAGTCCCAGACTTGGATTGGAATACAGGCGATGGCTGCCCGGTGGATACAGCGGTTTCCACTGCTGGTAATAGCCGAGCATCTTGTCCGCTGAATCGGCTTCAGCGGGAAATTGCAGCGGCAGACCACCCGCGCTGTAAGTGCCCAGTTGCAGCACGCTGATGTTATCGAATGCGCTGCCGTGCAGCTCAGGCCACAGCGAGCTGGCCTTGCTCGACAGATCCAGTTTGCCCGTCGCCTGCGCATAACCAGCCAGCGTCGCAGTGAAGGTTTTGCTCACCGAACCGATTTCAAACAGGGTGTTTTCGCTGACCTTCAGCCCGCTGTCCTTGTTGGCGACGCCGTAGTTAAAGTAATGCGGTTGGCCATTAACAGTCAGGGCGATGGCCAGGCCTGGAATGTTCTGCTGCTGCATCACCGGCGTAACGGCAGCGCTGACCAAGGCTTGCAGTTGTGCATCGGTTGGCGCAGCAGCCGAACAGGCAGCCGCGCCGAAGCAAAGTCCAAAAGCGCTGTAGGAAAAGAGTTTGCTCGGCATGATTGAACGCATAAATGAACCACTCTCCATGAGTGTTGATTATTCTATCCCGCTACACTGCGGACGATTTCCCGTTCGGGCGGCTGATCAGCGCGGCCAATTTAGGCAGTCCGGCGCCAATCGACAAACGATGAAATCTCGCATGAGCCATTAGAAAAATTTGGGACTGGGCATGATTCGACCGCAATTGCCGCTGAACGCACTGCGCGCATTCGAAGCTTCGGCGCGCCATCTGAGCTTTACCCGCGCGGCGGTGGAGTTGTGTGTGACCCAGGCCGCCGTCAGCCATCAGGTCAAAAGCCTTGAGGCGCAACTCAACGTAACCCTGTTCAAACGCCTGCCCCGTGGGCTGATGCTGACCGGCGAGGGCGAAACGCTGTTGCCGGTCTTGAGCACGTCGTTTGATCACATCGCGCAAATTCTCGAACGCCTCGCCGACGGCCAGTACCGCGAAATGTTGACCGTGGGCGCGGTCGGCACGTTCGCCGTGGGCTGGCTGTTGCCGAGGCTGGCGGATTTCCGGGCGAAACATCCGCTTATAGATTTACGGCTGTCGACTAACAACAATCGCGTGGATGTCGCGGCGGAAGGGCTGGATTACGCGATCCGGTTTGGCGCGGGAGCGTGGCATGGCATCGAGGCGACACGCTTGCTCGACGCGCCGCTGTCGGTGTTGTGCGTGCCGGAAATCGCCCGGCAATTGCATGCGCCTGCGGATTTGTTGCAGCAGACATTGTTGCGTTCCTATCGCACCGATGAATGGCCAGAATGGTTTCACGCGGCGGGCATGGCGACACATGCTGCACCGCCGCAGAGCATCGTGTTCGACTCGTCGCTGGCGATGATGGAAGCGGCGTTGCAGGGCAGTGGAGTGGCATTGGCGCCACCGCTGATGTTCGCCCGGCAACTGGCGGCGGAGGCGATCTGCCAGCCGTTCGCGATTGAAATCACCACCGGCAGTTATTGGCTGACACGTTTGCAGTCACGCCCGGAAACGGCGGCGATGCTGGCGTTCAAATCATGGCTGCAACACGCGGCGGCCTGACACAAATCCCCCGTGTGGGAGCGGGCTTGCTCGCGAAAGCGGTGTGTCATTCAAGTCGTTGGTGACTGACCCACCGCTTTCGCGAGC
>NZ_JASCPK010000214.1:0-7129 GCF_029959385.1 Pseudomonas sp. PS01303 | reverse complement strand
GCCGAAGGCTGCGATCTTTTGATCTTGTCTTTTAAAAACAGGATCAAAAGATCGCAGCCTTCGGCAGCTCCTACACGGGGGGTTGTGGGTTAGTCCAGGCGCGGCACGGTGAAGCGGAATTCGCTGCCCTGCCCCGGTTCGCTCTCGGCGACGATCCGCCCGCCATGGGCCTCGACGATGCCTTGGGTGATGTACAAACCCAAACCGGTGCCGGTCGGGTTGCCGTCCTTCACCGTCCAGTAACGATCGAACACGTGCGGCAGGTTTTCCTTGGGAATACCCTCGCCGCTGTCGCGCACGGTGAAGACAATTTCATCGCCCACCGACTTCGCACGCACGCCGACCCTGCCCAGACGCGGAGTGAATTTGATCGCGTTACCGATCAGATTCGACAGCACCTGAAACAGCCGCTCAGGATCGCCATGAATGCTCAGATCCGCGTCGGCCTCAAAGGAAATGCTGATGTCCTTGTCGATTGCCAACGGTGCGAGCAACGATTGCGCTTCTTCGAACATCTGCCCGACGTCGAGTTTCTGCGGGGTGATGGTGTAGCGCCCGGCGTCGATTTTCGAGGTGTCGAGCAAGTCTTCCAGCAGCGTGTTCATGCGCCCGGCCGCTTGTTGCATGGTGTCGATGGCCGTGGAGATCCGTCGCGACGTATGCGGGCCGTCAGAGCTGAAGGCCTTCTGCATCATGCCGCAGAGCATCGAGATCACCGTCATCGGGTTGCGCAGATCGTGGGAAACCACCGCCACCAGCTCATCACGGGCACGCACCGCTTCCTGCTCGCGGCGCACTTGTCGCGCCAGATCATTTTCCAGCGCTGAACGCCGCAGATCGTTGGCCGCAAACAGATCGCCGTGGCTCCATTTGGTGGAGATCCCGGCCATCTCGACTTTCCAGATTTCAAACGACGTACGCGGGCGCAACCGCAGGCCGGCGTCAGAGTTTTCCAGATCCAGCGGCTTGCGCGGATCGCCACTCCAATTGATGTTTTCCTTCACCTCCGGGCGGAACCACAGCACGCCGTTGTCGACCGGTTTCGGCAGGCTCATCGCGAGCACGCCGCTGGCGACTTGCTGATACTGCGCGGCCGGCGGGTAGACGCTGGCGAGGTGATGACTGGAGAACACCGCCTCGCCGCTGTCCTGCAACCACTTGTGCAGGGCGCGGATTTCGTCCGGCTCCGGGCAGTTGCCGTAGCGGTGCAATTGCTTGTCTTCGATGATCGCAATGCCGCCGGCGCCGGTCAGCGCCATCAGCACTTCAGGCTGGTTAGCCAGACCGTCGAATACATTCTGCGGCGAGTCGATCATCGCTTGATTGAGCATCGCCAGCGCGTCGACTTTTGCTTCGCGCTGACGGCTGACTTCCAGCGCCTCCATCGCACTGATTTGCAGCGACAGCACCTGGCCGATGGTCTGGCAGGCGGCACGCAATTCGTGCGGCACATGCAGCGGTTCGCGGTTGCCGCAGCTGATCAGGCCCCAGAGTTTGTCGCCCTTGAGCAGGGAAATACTCATCGACGACAACACGCCCATGTTCTTCATGTATTGGCAGTGAATCGGCGACACGCTGCGCAGCGTGGCGAAACTCAAGTCCAGCGGCGTTTGCGTGTCCGGACGCAGCTTCGGCACCAGCGGCACCGGCTCGTACGCGGCATCCGGGATGATCCGCAGCCAGTTGGTGCGATACAGCTCGCGGGCCTGCTCGGGAATGTCGGACGCCGGGAAGAACAGACCGTTGAACACTTCCATCGACGGATCGGACGCTTCGGCAATGACTTGGCCGTGGCCCTCTTCTTCGAAGCGATAAATCAGCACCCGGTCGTAACCGGTCATCGCCTGGATTTCTTTGACGCTGATGTCGTACAGCGCCTGCAACGTCGTCGCGCCCTGCAGCCGCTGGAGCATGCGGCCCAAATGGGTTTCGCTGCCCGCCACGTTACGCGGCTGGAAGTTTTCGACGTGGATTTCCAGTTCGAGAATCAACACGCCTTGATGACGGTGCAGCAAGCCTTCGAACGCCATGTCGTTGAGTCGAAACAGCAATGGCGCCGAGTCGGACAGCGTCGGCTGTTGCAACGTCTCGCGTACTTGCGCGGCGTGTTCATCGCCAATCAGGCTTTGCAGCGGTTGACCGATCAGCGCCAGCGCCGGACGGCCGAGCAGGCTCTCGACGTTGGCGCTGACCTGAATGATCTCCAGCGCAGGCTCGCTCAAGGTCAGCAGCAACCCGTGCGGCTGGATCGCGCCGGGGAACCGAATGGGTTCGTCGGCACAGTTGGCCAGCAGTTCTTCAAAGGCTTGTTTGTCTTGCGGAGTCATGCCAGTACCTCCCGGCTTTCGAGCCAGCGCTCGAAACAACTGAATGTGGTGTGTGCGGCCGCCACTACGGCCTTGCGCTCGTCCGCATCCATCGGTCGACTGCCCAGGTATTCCATGAAATCGCGCCAGCGACGGCCGGTGGCGGCGCCGTAGACATCGAGAAAAGCCGCGCCGTTATCGGCTTCCAGGCCTAACCGCGCAGAAATTTCCCGGCGCAGGATTTGCCCGCCGAGCGTTGCGCCTTCGAGCACGTACAGTATGCCGAGGCAGCTAGCGCCGGAATTGATCTGCGGCAATTGGCTACAGATCGGCAGGCGGTTGATCGCTTCATCCGCGACGCCCAACGCTTGCAGGTCGCCGTGCAAGGTGGCGGTTTTGAGACGTGGCGTCAGATCAAAATCGGCGGGGATGCAGTGGCTGTCCAGCAATGCGCTTTCCAGCGGCAGGTAGAAGCCGTAGTAAGCCTGCATCAGCCGTTGAAAAGCCTGAATATCGAGGGCGTCGGAGAAAAAAGGAAGGCGTTTTTCCAGCGCGATGTGCAGGTCGGCAGTGCCGGCTCGCAGATCTTGCAGCACCGGTGGCACATAAACTTCACGGGCCTTTGCTTGCATGTAGATCGCTCTTGGTGAGGCCGCCTGGGGCCATTAGGGGTTGGCATCGCATCGAGGGATTTTACACGGCACAGGTCATTTTTCTGACCCGACGACTAGTTTTTTAAGACGAAACCACCGCCCTCTGACCTTTCAGAGTTTCAGATTTCGCAAAAAGTTCGAACGGTTTCGCCAGTACCGCCGGGCGCTGTACCGCGACAGCACTGCGTGACTGTACGGGTCGGGCCGCACGGGGGCTGTGATAAAAATGCGCTTCTGGTTTCTGGAGTGCTGTCATGGATCTCGCCACGCTGTCGCTGTTTCTCCCCGCCTGCTTCGCCCTGAACATGGCCCCCGGCCCGAACAATTTGCTGTCGGTGAGCAACGCCACGCGTTACGGCTTTCAGCGCGCCTGCTCGGCGGGCGTCGGGCGGATTCTGGCGTTTGCCGGGATGATTGCGCTGGCGGGCGCCGGTCTGTCGGTGGTGTTGCAGACGTCGGAATGGCTGTTTCAGGCGATCAAGATCGTCGGCGCGGGGTATTTGTTGTACATGGCCTGGCAACTGTGGCGCGCCAACACCGAAACCGAGGAGGAAATAGCCGGAGCTTCGGTGGGATTCTGGGCGTTGGCGCGACAGGAGTTTCTGGTGGCCGCCGGTAATCCGAAAGCGATCCTGTTGTTCACCGCGTTTTTGCCGCAGTTCGTCGACCCTGGCCGCCCGGTGCCAGCACAGTTCGCCGTGTTGGGCGTGCTGTTTCTGTCGCTGGAATGGATCGCCATCAGCGCCTACGCCTACATGGGCCTGCACATGCGCCGCTGGTTCGCCGAGCCGCGCGGCAAGCGCATTTTCAATCGGTGCTGCGCGGGACTGTTGTCGGCGGCGGCTTCGGTGCTGCTGCTGGCGAAACGGGCGTGAGGTTTACGCCTCGGACGGGCCTTTGAGTTCGACCTGATTGCCATCCGGGTCGAAGCAGTACAGTGAGAGGCCTTTGCCTTCAGCGCCGAAACGCGATTCGGCTTTGGCCACGGTCAGGCCGAAGGATTGCAGATGTTCGGTCAGCGCCACTTCATCGAACGGTTCGATGCGCAGGCAGAAGTGATCGACGTTACGCCGCTCGACCCCGGCCGCCCCGCCGCCCTTGCGGCCGAGTTCGCCTTGCAGGTCGACGAGGTCGATCATTGAGGTGCCGGCGCGCAGGTGGATCAGGCCCAGCGGCTCGTTGCGCTTGACCACCTCGGCGCCGAAAACCTGGCCGTAGAAATCGATGCTGCGTTGCAGATCCTCGACGCGCAGGACGATGTGATCGATGTGATGAATGGAAAACGGATGCATAACTCAACGCCTCACACAGTGTAGGAGTTGCCGAAGGCTGCGATCTTTTGATCTTTGGACGCGGAGCGTCCGCGGCTGCATTCCCACGCAGAGCGTGGGAACGATCAAGATCACAGCCTTCGGCAGCTCCTACACGGTAGTTCAGGTGATGTGGGAATTCACTGTCGATTTTTCGGTGGAGCCATCGACAATCTGGTTTTACTCTCAAGCCATGAACATACAAACCGCTGTCCTGCCGCCCCACGCCGAGATGGTTCGCGCCATGCTTGAACGCGACACTGCCTATGAAGGCGTGTTCTTCACGGCCGTGAAAACCACCGGGATTTTCTGCCGCCCGAGCTGCACGGCGCGCAAGCCGAAACCGGAGAACGTCGAGTTTTTCGCCCATGCCGATGAATGCCTGTCGGCCGGTTATCGCGCCTGTCTGCGCTGCAAACCGCTGGACGCCGCCGCCATTGCGCCGGACTGGGTGCAGACGCTGCTCAAAGCAGTCGAAGCTGATCCCGAGGTGCGCTGGAGCGATGCACAACTTCTCGCTGCAGGCATCGAGCCGCTGAAGTTGCGGCGCTGGTTCAAACAGCATTTCGGCATGACCTTCCATGCCTGGCTGCGCACGCGTCGATTGGGCACGGCGTTGGGCGGGATCAAGCAAGGCACGTCGATTGATCACGCCGCGTTCGACTCGGGCTATGAATCGCTCAGCGGTTTTCGTGATGCGTTTCAGAAGTCATTCCACATCACGCCGGGGCGCGCGGCGCAGAGTGAACCGTTGCTGTTCACCCGCCTGACCACGCCGCTGGGGCCGATGATCGCCATGGCCGAACGTCGTGGGCTGGTGTTGCTGGAGTTTCTTGATCGCCCGGCGTTGACCCGCGAAGTCGAGGAATTGCAGAACCGCTACGGCTATGCGGTCGTGCCGGGACACAACGGGCATCTGCAACAGATCGAACAGCAACTGGCGGCATACTTTGCCGGCACACTCAGCGAATTCACCGTGACGCTGCATTTGCCCGGCAGCGAGTTTGCGCGGCAGGTCTGGTCGGCGCTGCGGCAAATCCCCTACGGGCAGACCAGCACCTACGGCACCATCGCCGCCGCGCTGGGCAAACCCGGCGCGAGTCGCGCGGTGGGCCTGGCCAACGGACACAATCGGTTGTCGATTGTGGTGCCGTGTCATCGGGTGATTGGCGCGGATGGCGCGCTCACCGGCTATGGTGGAGGACAGCCGCGCAAGGCATTTCTGCTCAGGCTGGAAAACGCCGCGGTACACCTCACGCAACCTCTGGCTTTCTGACCCATTGATCGATCAACAAGAAGGGATTTTGATGAACGCGCTCGATAAGCAATTTCACCAATTGCACCAAGAAGGCCTGTTGATATTGACCAACGTCGCCGACGCCACCGGCGCGCGTCTGGTCGAACATCTCGGTGGCAAAGCCGTCGCCACCAGCAGTGCGGCGGTGGCGTGGGTGCATGGCTATCCGGATGGCAATACGTTGCCGCTCGAACGTCTGATCTCGACGGTGGAGTCGATCGCGCGGGTGATCAGCGTGCCGTTGAGTGTCGACATCGAGGCCGGTTATTCCGATGACCTCGGGCGCGTGGCCGAAGTGCTTGATGCGGTGATCGCGGCGGGCGCGGTCGGGATCAATATCGAGGACGGTGCCGGCACGCCGGAACTGCTCGCACGCAAAATCGAAGTGGCGCGGCAAGTGGCGGCCAAGCGTGCGGTGAAACTGTTTATCAATGCGCGCACCGATGTGTATCTCAAAGGCTTGGTGCCGGCGGAAGATCGGGTGGCCGAAACGCTGCGCCGGGCTGCGTTGTATCAGGCAGCAGGGGCGGACGGGTTGTTCGCTGCGGGGGTGACCGGCGCTTACGAGATTGAAGCGATCTGCAAAGGCACGACCTTGCCGGTCAATGTGCTGGGGTTCGCTGGCCTGCCCTCCCCTGAAGAACTGCATGCCCTTGGCGTGCGCCGCTTGAGCGCTGGCTCGGGCATCGCCGAGTTTCTGTATGGCGCAATGGGCGGGCTAGTGAAAAGCTTCCTCGCGGGCGGCAAGCTTGATACTCACGACCTCAAAGCGTTCAGCTATGGCGAAGTCAACGGCTTGCTGAAATAGCATGCTGGCAGCCTATCAAGCGGCCAGCGAGTATCTGGCCGCGCTCGACGAAGACTGGCAGCGGCACATCGCCGCTGTCGGCCCATGCCTGCATCAACCGCATCCGGCGCGTGATCCGTACGAGTCGCTGGTGCGCGCGATCGCTTATCAGCAACTGCACGCCAAGGCTGGGGATGCAATTGTCGGGCGGCTGGTGGGGTTGTTTGGCGGAGAGTCCTTTCCGCGCCCCGAGCAAATCCTCGCGACCGATTTTGATCGAATGCGCAGTTGCGGCTTTTCGGGCGGCAAGATCGCGACCATTCAAGGCATCGCCCAAGCAACGCTGGACGGCGTGGTGCCGGATTACGCGACGGCCCTGGCGATGGACGATGAGGCGCTGATCGAACGCTTGATCAGCCTGCGCGGGGTCGGTCGCTGGACGGTGGAAATGCTGCTGATCTACAGCCTTGAACGCATGGACATTCTGCCGGCGGACGACTTCGGCGTGCGTGAAGGTTATCGGCGCTTGAAAAGCCTCGACGTACAACCGACACGCAAACAGATGATCGACATCGGCCAGGCCTGGAGCCCACACCGCACAGTCGCCGCATGGTACCTATGGCGCGTGGCCAAACCCTGAAACCCCAACGCTTATAGGTGCTGCGGAATCATGGGACTGTGTGATTGTGGGTCTGTAGGAGCTGTCGAGTGCAACGAGGCTGCGATCTTTTGATCCTGATCTTTTAAAAGCCAAAAGATCGCAGCCTCGTTGCACT
>NZ_JASCPK010000213.1:0-7146 GCF_029959385.1 Pseudomonas sp. PS01303 | reverse complement strand
TTCTTCAACAACTTCAACCACTTGCGCTTCAGATCTCTCGTCAGCGGGAGGCGAATTCTACAGCGTTACACGCTGCTGTCAACACCTCTTTTTCAACTTCCTTTTGGCTTCGATGAACTGAAGCAACCTGCTGCCAAAAACTTCGTAACTCATTGAATCTCAAGGAGTTTTTCGTTTCGACTGCGCCGGAAGTGGGGCGAATTATAGACGCCTGGGATTTGCCGTCAACCGTTAATTTCGCTTTTCTTGCAAAACCGGCTTTTTGGCCAGTAAACGCGGGATACGCCGCGTCACGGGCGGAATACGCAGTATCAGAAGCACTGCACCTATAAAGGCATAGATCGCCCATTCCTCAAGATCCGCGCGCACGATCCACAGCATATGCAGTAAACCCAAACCCAGAATTACGTACGCCAGGCGATGCAGCTTCTTCCAGCGCGTGCCCAAACGCCGCTGACTGTAGCGATTGGACGTTACCGCCAACGCCAACAATCCTAGAAAACCCAACGCCCCTACTATTATGTAAGGCCTCTTGCGCAACTCGACCGCCAGCTGCGACCAGTCAAACCCCAGGATAAACGCCATATAACTGCACAGGTGCAACACCACATAGGCGAAACACCAAAGCCCCAACTGCCGGCGAACCGCAATCCACCCCGCCCAACCGGTGAGTTTCTGCATCGGCGTCATGCTCAGGGTGATCAGCAACAACACCAAGGTCCCCAACCCCAGCCGATCGACCAACACTTTGCCGGGATCCGGGCCGAGCAAATCCTCAAGCGCTTGATACAACCAAAGCATCGGCCAGATCGCTGCCGCAATGAAAACGCCTATACGCCAGAACGGAAATCGCATCAGTAGTTCTTCCGCAGATCGAGCCCTGTATATAAAGAAGCGACTTCATCCGAGTAGCCGTTGAACATCTGCGTATCGCGTACGTTCGGTTTGAACAGACTGTTCGGCAAACGTCGCTCGCGCGCCTGCGTCCAGCGTGGGTGATCAACCGTTGGATTCACGTTCGCGTAGAACCCATACTCATCCGCCGCAATGCTTTGCCAAGTGGTTTTCGGCTGCTCGCTGACCAGACTGATACGCACGATGGATTTGACGCTCTTGAAGCCATATTTCCACGGCACCACCAAACGCAGCGGCGCGCCGTTCTGATTTGGTAACTCGCGGCCATACATGCCCACCGCCAGAATCGCCAACGGATTCATCGCCTCATCCAGACGCAAGCCTTCTACATACGGCCAGTCGATCAAGGCAAAACCGGAGCGCTGCCCCGGCATGGTTTTGGGATCCTGCAGCGTTTCAAAGCGGATGTACTTGGCATTAGCGTTTGGCTCGACTTGCTTGAGCAACGCCGAGATTGGAAAACCGATCCACGGAATCACCATCGACCACGCCTCTACACAGCGCAGGCGATAGATTCGCTCTTCCAGTTGATATGGCTTCATGAAGTCTTCCAGCGCATATCGCCCCGGCTTACCCACCTCCCCGTCTATCACCACACTCCACGGTTCGGTTTTCAGCGAGCCGGCATTCGCCGCCGGATCCCCCTTGTCGGTGCCGAACTCGTAGAAGTTGTTGTAGTGAGTGGCGTCTTTAAAAGGCGTGATCGCCTCATCCTTGACGTTGACTGCTCCCCATTTAGTAGAGGACAGCTTGTCGTTGAACCAGGCAGGCGCTTTACCGGGTTCGACATCGGCGTAGCGAGCGGCATCCTCGGCATTGGCCCAGCGTGGCAGGCTACTGACGGCGATACCGGCAGCAGTAGCCCCGAGCAATTGGCGGCGCGAGAGATAAATGGATTCAGGCGTGACATCCGACTCGTTGCAGTCAGACGCTTTGGGGATTTTGATCAGCATGACAACTCCGCAGCTTTGGAGGACAGATGCACCCATAGACTGCGGAGTATGCGTGAAATTACATCACTCGGCTTTTTTGTGCCGACGAAGGTGCAACAAGTACTGCACCGGGCCGGATGCTGCATAGGCGAGGAACACCAACAGCAGAATGCGCGGCGGATCGCTGAACACAACGGCAAACACCAGCACCACGGCAAGGATCGCCACGAATGGCACGCGCCCTTTCAAGTCCAGCTCTTTAAAGCTGTTGTACTTGATGTTGCTGACCATCAGCATGCCGGCCGCCGCAACCATCAGCGCAACGAGGAACGACATCTTCGACCCCTGAATGCCGTAATCGCTGAACGCCCAGACGATACCCGCCACCACACCCGCCGCTGCCGGACTGGCCAGACCGATGAAATAGCGCTTGTCTGCCGTGCCGACCTGGGTGTTGAAGCGCGCCAGACGCAATGCCGCGCCCGCGACATAGATGAAGGCGACCATCCAGCCGACCTTGCCCATATCACCCAACGCCCAACCGAAGGCCAGCAGCGCCGGTGCGACACCGAACGCGACCATGTCTGACAGCGAGTCATACTCGGCGCCGAAGGCACTTTGCGTATTGGTCATGCGCGCCACACGACCGTCGAGGCCGTCGAGCACCATGGCGACGAAAATCGCGATTGCGGCAAAGGCGAAATACTTGCTCGCATTGACGGAATCCCCAGCACTCAATGCCGCCTGTGCGCTCATCGAGTTGATGATGGAGTAAAACCCTGCAAACAGGTTCGCAGTGGTGAACAGATTCGGCAGCAGATAGATACCACGATGCCGGACTTTACGACCTTCTGCGTCGTGCCCTTCTTCGATGTGTTCATCGATGGGCAGCAGGCTTTCGGCGTCAGAAGCCTTGTTCGGCTCTTCGGGACGTTCGCTCATGGACATTACCTTGCAACGGTTTGGAGAAATTTCGACAGGTGCTTGAGGACGACAGTTCGGCCACAAACGCTGCAGCTTTATACCAGAACCACCGGCTCAAACGAAAAAACGCGGCCGAGGCCGCGTTTTCCGTACAAGAAGGACGACTTAGTTTTTGGCTTTGTCGACGATCTTGTTGGCACCGATCCACGGCATCATGGAGCGCAGTTGCTCGCCGATGATTTCGATACCGTGAGCGGCGTTGTTACGACGCTTGGCGGTCATCGAAGGGTAGCCGGTTGCGCCTTCGCTGATGAACATTTTGGCGTATTCGCCGTCCTGAATACGTTTCAGGGCGTTGCGCATGGCCTGACGGGACTCGGCGTTGATCACTTCCGGGCCAGTCACGTACTCGCCGTATTCGGCGTTGTTGGAGATCGAGTAGTTCATGTTGGCGATACCGCCTTCGTACATGAGGTCAACGATCAGCTTCAGTTCGTGCAGGCACTCGAAGTAGGCCATTTCCGGCGCGTAGCCAGCTTCAACCAGGGTTTCGAAACCGGCTTTAACCAGCTCAACGGTACCGCCGCACAGAACGGCTTGTTCGCCGAACAGGTCGGTTTCAGTCTCGTCCTTGAAGGTGGTTTCGATGATGCCGGTACGACCGCCACCAACGCCAGCAGCGTAGGACAGTGCAACGTTTTTGGCGTTGCCCGAGGCGTCCTGGTAGATCGCGATCAGGTCAGGAATACCGCCGCCTTTCACGAACTCGGAACGTACGGTGTGGCCTGGTGCTTTCGGCGCGATCATGATCACGTCGAGGTCGGCACGCGGAACAACCTGGTTGTAGTGAATCGCGAAGCCGTGGGAGAAGGCCAGGGTGGCGCCTTTCTTGATGTTCGGCTCGATTTCATTCTTGTACAGCGACGACTGGAACTCGTCCGGGGTCAGGATCATGACCAAGTCGGCAGCCGCAACCGCGGAAGCAACGTCGGTCACTTTCAGGCCGTGAGCTTCAGCTTTGGCAACGGTGGCCGAACCTTTACGCAGACCAACAGTAACGTCAACGCCGGAGTCTTTCAGGTTGCACGCTTGAGCGTGGCCCTGGGAACCGTAACCGATGATGGCAACTTTCTTGCCCTGGATGATCGACAGGTCGCAGTCTTTTTCGTAATAAACTTTCATGAAATTCCCCTATATATCCAGGCCGTTCAGGCCATTCGCTAATTTGGTTTAGATGCTGAGTACTTTGTCGCCGCGGGCAATGCCGGTCACGCCGCTACGGACGGTTTCCAGAATCGATGCGGTGCCGATGGACTGAATGAAGCTGTCGAGCTTGTCGCTGGTACCGGTCAGTTGAACGGTATACACGCTGGCGCTGACGTCGACGATCTGTCCACGGTAAATATCGGTGGTGCGTTTGATCTCGGCGCGCTGGGCGCCAGTGGCCTTGACCTTGACCAGCATCAGTTCGCGCTCGATGTGAGCACTTTCCGACAGGTCCACCAGCTTGACCACTTCGATCAGCTTGTTCAGGTTTTTGGTGATCTGCTCGATGACTTCATCGTGGCCAACGGTGGTCAGCGTCAGACGCGACAGGGTCGGGTCTTCGGTCGGGGCCACGGTCAGGCTTTCGATGTTGTAGTTGCGCTGCGAGAACAGGCCGACTACGCGAGACAAAGCGCCGGGTTCGTTTTCCAGAAGCAAGGAAATAATGTGCCGCATGATTAAGTACGCTCCGTCTTGCTCAGCCACATATCGCGCATGGAGCCGTCTTTGATCTGCATCGGATAGACGTGCTCGCTGGTGTCGACCGAAACATCGATGATCACCAGGCGATCCTTCATGGCGAACGCTTCTGCCATCTTCGACTTCAAATCTTTCGATTCGGTGATGCGTACGCCGACGTGGCCGTAGGCTTCAGCCAACTTGACGAAGTCAGGCAGCGATTCCATGTAGGAGTGCGAGTGACGGCTGCCGTAGCTCATGTCCTGCCATTGACGAACCATCCCCAGAACACCGTTGTTCAGGATGACGATTTTCACTGGCAAGCCGTATTGCAGGCAGGTCGACAGTTCCTGGATGTTCATCTGGATGCTGCCTTCGCCGGTGACGCAGGCAACGTCGTCATCCGGGAAGCTCAACTTGATGCCCATGGCCGCCGGGAAACCGAAGCCCATGGTGCCCAGACCACCGGAGTTGATCCAGCGATTCGGCTTGTTGAACGTGTAGTACTGCGCAGCGAACATCTGGTGCTGGCCCACGTCGGAAGTGATAAAGGCATCGCCCTTGGTCACTTCGCAGAGGGTTTCGATCACGGTCTGCGGTTTGATCACGCTGCCGTCGCCCTTTTCATAAGGGAACAGGCCGCGATCACCACGCCATTCATCAACCTGCTTCCACCAACTGGCCACGGACTCCTTGTTCGGGGTCTCGCCGATTTCCTTGAGGATCGCGACCATTTCGGTCAGGACGCTCTCAACCGGACCAACGATAGGCACGTCGGCCTTGATGGTCTTGGAAATCGAAGCCGGGTCGATGTCGATATGGATGATCTTGGCGTTCGGGCAGAACTTCGCCGGGCCGTTGATCACGCGATCGTCGAAACGCGCGCCGACCGCGAGGATCACGTCAGCATGGTGCATCGCCAGGTTGGCGGTGTAGCTGCCGTGCATGCCGAGCATGCCGATGAACTGACGATCAGTCCCCGGGAAACCACCCAGGCCCATCAGTGTGTTGGTCACTGGCAGGTTGAGCATTTTCGCCAGCTCGGTCAGCGGTGCGGAACCGTTGCCGAGGATCACGCCGCCACCGGAATAAAGCACTGGGCGCTTGGCAGCGAGGAGCATTTCGGCTGCCTTGCGGATTTGCCCGGAGTGACCGCGAACGGCCGGGCTGTAGGAACGCAGCTTGGCTTTCTTCGGGAAGATGTATTCGAATTTCTCGGCCGGGTTGGTCATGTCTTTCGGGATATCGACCACGACCGGGCCCGGACGACCGGATTGCGCCAGGTAGAAGGCCTTCTTCATGACTTCCGGGATTTCCGAAGCGTGCTTGATCATGAAGCTGTGCTTCACGATCGGCCGGGAGATACCGATCATGTCGGTTTCCTGGAACGCGTCGGTGCCGACCATGGTGCTTGGCACCTGACCGGAAATGATCACCATTGGAATCGAGTCCATATAGGCCGTGGCGATACCGGTGATGGCGTTTGTGGCGCCTGGACCGGAAGTCACCAATACCACGCCGGCTTTACCGGTGGCACGGGCGTAGCCGTCAGCCATATGGGTTGCCGCTTGTTCGTGACGAACCAGGATGTGATTCACTTCCGGTTCTTTGAACAGGGCATCGTAAACATGCAGGAGAGCACCACCCGGGTACCCGTAGATATATTTGACGCCTTCGTCACGCAAAAAGCGGACGAGCATCTCACCGCCAGATAAAAGCTCCACGTTGTTCACCTCTAAAACGCCAGAATACCGTCCACAAAAAAGGGGCGGGTCTTAATAGGTTTACTTCTCGGCAGAGCATGAGCGACGGTGGTCGCCGACTACGTCAGCACTGACTGAGCAAGTATTGGGATCGTCCCAGTGTTGCGGGCCTTTCCCACCCAGCGCGAGGTAACGCGTTGCGGGTGTAACAGGTCGGCGCGGATGTGCGCCTCATGATCTACCGAGTGGGTCTGCTTCTGGCAGTCCCTCTACAGCGGACTTTGGATTCTTCTGTTTCGCCCTCTCCAAGTCAAGCTGTCTATGTCACTAATTGTGGGTAAGCACATGAGAACGCAAGAAAAAACCTGAAAACCGCTACTCTGTTAGCGTCAATTGCGCAATTTTGCCAAGGAATCAGCATGCGAACGCTCCTCCTCACCCTGCTGATCGGCCTCAGCCCCTGGTGCATGGCCGCTCAGATCTACAAATGGGTCGACGCCCAAGGTGTCACGCATTTCGATGCGCAGCCGCCAGCGGGTCAGCCATCCACCACATTACAGACGCCCTCCTCGCCCCCGCCCAAACCTGCGCCAATGCCGGGCAGCGGCGTGCTCGGCGATCAGAAGGCGATTGATGACCAGGTGAAGAAACAGGTCGCGGATCAGCAGGCGCAGCTCAAGCAGTTTTGTCAGCAGGCACGGACGAACCTTGCGCAGTTGCAGAACAATCCGCGTTTGAGGGAGCAAGTGGAGGGGCAGATGCGACGGCTGGATGATGCGCAGCGTCAGGAGCGGATTGTTGAGGCGCAGAAGCAGATTGCACAGAATTGTGAATAGATATGTGTAGGAGCTGCCGAAGGCTGCGATCTTTTGATGTTGTTTTTAAAACAGGATCAAAAGATCGCAGCCTTCCGCAGCTCCTACAGTTTCCGGTGTACACGCCGACAG
>NZ_JASCPK010000212.1:0-7554 GCF_029959385.1 Pseudomonas sp. PS01303 | reverse complement strand
CGAAGGCGTTGTATCAGTCAACATTGATGTCGGCTGATACAACGCCTTCGCGAGCAGGCTCACTCCTACAGGGGAGTTGAGTGAGCGTCAGGAGCAATTGAGGAACGGGCGGATGCCGTGATCGCGGAAGTAGCGCTCAATCACCTTCGGATCCGCGCTGTTATCGGCAATCGCCACATAGGTATCCGGGCGCAGCAGGTAAAAGCCGTTGCGCCCCAGTCCCGCCGTTTCAAACGCCGGTCGCCAGTCGAACACATGCAGCGGCAGATGATGTTCATTGCACCAGGCGATCATCTCGTCGCTGGTGTCGCCGTACACGTGCACCTGCCAGCACGGCTGGCGCAACGGTTCGTAATTATCCCCCTCACCATCATGCGCCCACGGCAAGCGGTCACCGCCGTGCACATGGCCGGCCACGCCCTGGCTCAGCGGCATACCGCGATAGTTGAGAGTGACTTGTGAAACCGTGCGAAAGAGGAATTCGCGACTGGCCTCGAATGAGGCCATTTTCGGAATCACAAACGGTGCCAGCCGCGTGCGCAGCAGGTCGGCGAGACGCCCCTCGGCGGTGACGAAACTGAAAACTTTGTCGGTCGTCGACACCAGTTTGCGGGCGAAGGCGATGCGTTCGGTTTCGTAAGTGTCGAGCAACTCCTGCGTGGCCGCGCCGCTGAGCACTGCCGCCAGTTTCCACGCCAGATTGATCGCATCGCCGATGCCGGTGTTCATGCCTTGCCCGCCAGCCGGGCTGTGCACGTGCGCGGCATCGCCGAGCAGAAACGCCCGACCACCGCGAAAATGCTCGGCGACGCGGTGATGCACGCGATACGTGGAGAACCAATGGACATCTTCAACATGGACGTTCAGATGTTCGATGGCGCGGCTGCTGACGTCGGAAAACTCCAGCGTCTCCGCGCGCTGCGCCCGCTCATCACGTACGGTGCCGATCAACCGCGCGCGGCCTTCGCCGGCCAGTGGGAAGACCGCGAGAAAATCTGCCTCGTCGAGATCGATGTGCAACTCGCCATTCATCGCCGGGCCGCTGGCCTGCACATCCGCGACGTAGAAAATCTGCTGATAAGTACCGCCGGGGAAACCGGCGTCGAGGGCTTTGCGCACCACCGAACGGGCGCCGTCGCAGCCGGCCAGATAACAGGCCTGACAGATCTCCTGCTCGCCATCGGACAGGCGTAAATGCGCAGTGAGACCATCGCCGTTCTCAGTGAAACTCTCCAGCGTGGTGTTGCGCTCGACGGTGACGCCGTAGTCTTCGAGTCGTTCGATCAGCAGTTTTTCGTGTTGATCCTGCGGGAAGATTTCGACAAATGCGTAGGGCGTCAGGCCCTCGCCGATACGGTTCAGCGGCAGCTTCGCGACCGGTTTGCCACTGACCCAGAAATTCGCCGCCGCGACTCGGTGGCCGTTGCGCACGATGGTGTCGGCCAGATCCAGTTGCCGGTACAACTCAAGTGTTCGCGCCTGCACCGCCAGTGCCCGTGAAGTGGTACCGGGGGCGGAGGTCTTGTCGATGATGCGCACGCGTACGCCGAGTTTGCTCAGCCACAGGGCCAGCACCAGACCGGTGGGGCCGGCGCCGGTGATCAATACGTCGCTGCGGTGCATGGGCCTTACCTCCGTTTGCTGTGGAACAAGTATGGCTCAGCTGTAAAAGGTAGCCAGTTCCGGCCCCTTCGCGAGCAGGCTCGCTCCCACAGGGGAACGCATTTCAATGTGGGAGCGAGCCTGCTCGCGAAGAGGCCAAATCAATCGCCATAGAAACAAAAAAAGCCCCGCAACCATGAAGCTGCGGGGCCTTTTTACGAGGGGCTGACGCTTAAAAATCAATCGTCCCCGACAACTTCGCCACACGCGGTTCACCCTGCGTCAGGTAACCGCCCTGAGCCGATTCCCAGTACTTCTTGTTCGCCAGGTTCTCCACGCCCAGACGCAACGTCACGTCCTTCTCCGACACCTTGAACGCATACCGCGCACCCGCATCGAAACGGTTCCACGTCGGCAGGCTCAGGTTGTTCGCCGCATCCGCATACTGGCCACCGGTACGCAGCATCCGCGCATTCAGCGCAACACCTTGCAGGCCCGGCACATCCCAATCCGCGCCAGCATTGAACTGGAACGTCGGCACGCCAATCGCCCGGTTGCCATCGTTGGCGCCGTTCTGGGTGTTTTTCAGTTCGGTGTCCATCAAGGTCAGGCCGCTGATCAAACGCAGACCGCTGATCGGCTCGCCGAAGACGTTCATTTCCACGCCTTTGTTGACCTGCTCGCCCTCACGCACGTAGGTGCAAGTGGTCGCACTGTCGATCTCGCAGTAACCGTCGCTCGGTTGCTCGATACGGTAAACACCCAGGCTCGCGCCATACGTGCCCATGTCGACTTTCACCCCAGCCTCGGTCTGCTTGGAGCGAGCCGGTGCGTAAACCTCGTTGCCGTTGGTCACGCGGAAGCCGCCGCTGCTGGTTGGCGACGTCGGGCCCTGCGCCAGACCTTCGATGTGGTTGGCGTAGAACGACACGTGTTCCCACGGTTTGAACACGATGCCGTAGACCGGCGTGGTGATCGATTCGTCGTAGCTCGAAGAGCGCGGGCCGCTGCCATAGCTGGCGTAACTGTAACCCTGCACGACCAATTGCTGACGACGCAGGCCAGCGGTGATCAGCAGGCGATCATCGAAGAAACCGAGGGTGTCGGACAGCGCGATACTGCGGTTGAAGGTCTTGCCGGTGATGCCCGGATCGCTGTTGTCGCCACCAGAGAAGTTGCCGACCGGCGATGGTGTTTGCACCGGGTGATAGATGTTGTTGGCGTATTTGGTCAGGTCGAAATCGTAGGCGCTGCGTTGTTCAGTCCAGATGCCGGTCAGGCCGAAATTGAGTTTGTGGCTGACCGCGCCAGTGTCGAATTTGCCGTTGAGGCCGGCCATGACGCTGGTGTTGTCTTCGTCGTGGGGGATGAACGAACCGGTGGTGAACGAAGCACCGTTGTTGCCAACCAGCGTGGTCGAGTTGTAGCGCCCGACTTCGCGGGTGTGCTTGGCGCCGCCGGCAGCGTAGGCAGTCCAGTTATCGTTCAGATCGTATTCGGCGCGGAGCATGCCGAAGGTGTCTTCGATGTCGGTGTAACCCCACTTCGGCGCATAGTTGGTGTCAGCCGATGGCGCATCCGGAATGTGTGTGGCTGTGCCGAGGTTGACCGAGTTGCGACCACCATTGACGCGTTCTTTCTGATAGGCGAAGTCGCCGGACAGGCGGAGGGCATCGCCGCGATAATCGAGGCCGATGGCGAACAGTTTCGAGCGCTGGTTTTCGTGATCGATACCGGTATCGCCTTCACGCTGCGACAGGTTGATCCGCGCGCCGAAGCGGTTGTCTTCCCCGAAACGCTGGCCGATGTCGAAGTGCTGACCAACGCGACCTTCGCTGTTGATATCGGTGGTGAAGCGGCGCAGCGGCTCGTCGCCGGCGCGTTTTGGCTGCAGGTTGACGCCGCCGCCGATGCCGGAACCGGTCGGGGTCACGCCGTTGATAAAGGCGTTCGGGCCTTTGAACACTTCCACACGCTCCAGCGCATCGGTGGAAATGATCTGCCGCGGCAGCACGCCGTAGAGGCCATTATAGGAAATGTCGTCGCCATTCAGCGGCAGGCCACGAATCATGAACACTTGCGACTGGTTGGAAAAACCCGACGCCTGACGTACCGACGAATCGTTGAGCAGCACGTCGGCGACGTCTTCGGCTTGCTGATCCTGAATCAGTTGTTCGGTGTAGGACGCGGCGCTGAACGGCACGTCCATCATGTCCTGATTACCCAACACGCCGAGCTGACCGCCACGCGCGACCTGACCACCGCTGTAAACCGGGGGCAGGGCGTTTGGCGTTGGGGCTTGGGCATTGATGTTGACGTTGTCGAGCACCAGCTCTTTATTGTCCGCTTCGGCGGCGTGAGCGGTAACGGTCAGGGAGCACAGCAGGGCGAGCAACGTCGGGCGGAACGGGACGGCGAGTCGGGCTGGAGCGGGCATTGTTGTACCTGGAGGCGCACGGCCGGTGAGAAAAGTTAGGGCGGCGCGGGAACTCCTTGCGCAAATGCGACTCCAGGTGCAAATGATAGGTTTTCTCAGTCACGTTTTGCAATCAGTTTGTCAGTACTCCCCATAACACCCGTAGGAGCTGCCGAAGGCTGCGATCTTTTGATCAGGTTTTTTAAAATCAAAATCAAAAGATCGCAGCCTGCGGCAGCTCCTACACGGATTGTGTATGGTGATCGCGGCTCAACGGACTGGAAGGAGCGCCATGCACACCCCTCGATTACTGATCACCCTCGCCGCCATGCTGGTGCTGGCAGGTTGCGCCAGTCAGCGCAGCGACGAACCTGCACCGCGTGCGCCGAATGAAGTGAAGGCCGAAATTGTTCGGCTGATGCCCGCTAAAATCGCCGATCGCCAAGGCTGGGCCACCGATATCTATGCCGCTTTCGCCGCGCAAAACATCAGCCCGACCACGCAGAATCTCTGTTCAGTGCTGGCCGTGGCCGAGCAGGAATCAACCTTTCAGGCCGACCCCACCGTACCCGGTCTGGGCAAAATCGCCCGCGACGAAATCGATCGTCGCGCCGGCAAAGTGCACATCCCCAGCCTGTTGGTCAGCGGCGCGTTGCAGGTGAATTCAACCAATGGCAAAACCTACAGCGAACGCCTCAACGCCGCGCGCAGCGAGAAGGAGTTGAGCGCAATCTTCGACGACTTCATCGGTAGGGTGCCCATGGGCCGCACGTTGTTTGGCGGCTTTAACCCGGTGCACACCGGCGGGCCGATGCAGGTCAGCATCGAATTTGCCGAGCAACACGCCAAGGATTATCCGTACCCGGTAGACGGCACGATTCGCCGCGAGGTGTTCAGCCGTCGCGGCGGCATGTATTTCGGCATCGCGCATTTGCTCGGTTACCCGGTGAGTTACCGCGAGCCGCTGTATCGCTTCGCCGATTTCAATGCCGGTTGGTACGCGAGTCGCAATGCCGCGTTTCAAAATGCGGTGAGCCGCGCTTCGGGCATTCCGCTGGCGCTGGACGGCGACCTGATTCGTTACGACTCGATCATGCCCGGCAGCACCGAACTGGCGGTGCGCACCCTCGGCAAATCGCTGGGTATGCGTAACCCAACCATTCGCGATCAACTGGAGAAGGGCAAAACACTGGAGTTCGAAGAGACCAAACTCTATCAACGGGTGTTTGAACTGGCGGAAAAAGCCGAAGGTAAAACCCTGCCGCGTGCGGTGTTGCCGGGTATCGTTCTGCAAAGCCCGAAAATCACCCGCAAACTCACCACCGCGTGGTTCGCCAAACGCGTGGACGAGCGTTACAAGCGCTGCATGGCCAAGGCCGGCTAAATCAAGCAGACATAAAAAACCCGGCTGCGGGAGCCGGGTTTCTCTGGGTTGTTGCGATGACGCGAGTCATTCAGACAGCGCGGCGTTCAAGCAAACGATCAGAGCCACCTTCAGCGACAGTGTTGCCTTGCAGACGATCGGAACCATCGGCGGCAACGGTGTTGCCTTGCAGGCGATCGGAGCCATCAGCGGCGACAGTGTTGCCTTGCAGACGATCCGAGCCATCGGCGGCAACGGTGTTGCCTTGCAGACGATCCGAGCCATCAGCAGCGACCGTGTTGCCTTGCAGGCGATCCGAGCCATCAGCGGCGACGGTGTTGCCTTGCAGGCGATCGGAACCATCAGCGGCGACGGTGTTGCCTTGCAGACGATCCGAGCCATCGGCGGCCACGGTGTTGCCTTGCAGACGATCGGAACCATCAGCGGCGACGGTGTTGCCTTGCAAGCGATCAGAACCATCTGCCGCAACAGCGTTCTGGTACAGACGATCCGAGCCGTCGGCGGCGATCATCGTGTGGGTTGGGGTAGCGGCGAAAGCATTAACTGCGAAGACCGAGAAAGCGATGCTGAGAAGAGTTTGGCGTTTCATGATGGTGTGCTCCGGGGTGTTGTTGGTTGGTATGGAGCTGATGTTACGCCGGGGATTTTTTATGAAAACTTCATTGACGTGATGGTGAACATCGACAGCAATGATGGTTGAAACGCATCCGTGTAGGAGCTGCCGAAGGCTGCGATCTTTTGATCTTGATTTGAAAGCGCAAGAGCAAAAGATCGCAGCCTTCGGCAGCTCCTACGTGGGACTTCAGAGGACTTTTACTGCGCGGCCAATCGCCTGAATCGGCCCGGTCGGTTTGCCGATCGGCGAGCCATTGGCGCCTTCCAGCGTCAACTCGAACAACTGATTCGCTTGCAGCGGTGGCAGTTTATCCAGCGGTACCCGCAACGCCTCGCCCGGTTTGACCAAACCCAGCGATACCGGCCCCTGCCAGCCATCAGCCTTGGTCCAGAATTCCAGCGCCTTGTCCGCCGGCACTTCGACCACGCCCAGCGGAATCAACTGTATCTCCCGCGAGTCGCTCGCCTGAATCACCCAGCCTGGCGCCTTGTCCTGCGGCGCCACCAGCACCACCAGATAACTCGGCTTCGGCGTGGTCTGGGTCAGCAGCATCGCGCCCAACACCAACGTCGCCGCCAGACCGGCAGCACTCAACCCGCGCCACAACGGCAACAGATTCCACCAGGACGTCGCCGGCGCTGTCTGCGTCAGCCGATCCACACTGCGTTCGATCCGCCGCCACAACTGCGCCGAGGGTTGCTGTGGTTCGGCCAGATCCGTCAGCTCCAGCAAACGCCGCTCCCAAGCATCCACAGCGGCGCGCAAATCGGCGTCATGCTGCAGACGCTGTTGCACCTCGATGCGCTGCTCGGCCGACAGGGTGCCGAGCACATATTCGCCGGCCAGTTCATCACGATCCTGCGCCGATTCAATGGTCATCCCATGCACTCCCGCAGCGCAGTGAGGCTGCGTTTGATCCAGGCTTTGACGGTGCCCAGCGGCGTGTCGAGGCGCGCGGCAATCTGCGCGTGGCTGTAGCCGTCGACGTAGGCGTGAAGGATGCAGTGGCGGCGCTGCGGCTCCAGTTGTTCGAGGCAACGGTGAATGCGCGCCGAATGCGCGTGGGCGTCGAACGCATCCTCGTCGTGCGCAGGCATTTCATGCGCTTCGTCGAACGGCGTTTCCCGCGCCTGATTGCGCAACTGATTCAGCGCCAGATGGCGGGTCACGCTGAACATCCAGCCGCGCGCCGAACCGCGCGCCGGATCAAAACCCGCCGCGCCGTTCCAGATTTTGATAAAGGCCTCATGGACGATGTCCTCCGCCAGCGCCGTATCACGCACCAGCCGCTTGGCCACACCGAGCAGACGCGGGCCTTCCTGCACATACAAATCGCGCAGGGCCGCACGCTCGCCCCGGGCACAGGCGGCGAGGCGGGCTTGGTAATCGAACTCGGATTCGGCTAAAGGCATGTCGTGCAATCTAGCTCACATTCCCCAAAACAACACAGAACCTTGTAGGAGCCGAGCTTGCTCGCGAAGGCGGTATGTCAGTTGACCCGTGCGTCACAGACCTACCGCTTTCGCGAGCAAGCTC
>NZ_JASCPK010000211.1:0-7605 GCF_029959385.1 Pseudomonas sp. PS01303 | reverse complement strand
GCGGTGTGTCAGGCAACATATCTGTTGAATGATCGACCGCTATCGCGAGCAGGCTCACTCCTACAAGGGATTTTTGTTGGGCTCAGGGCTTGCGCGATAGGCGCGTGAGAATCCGGTCCAGCGCATTGGCAAACGCCTGCTTCTCGCGATCACCGAACGGTGCCGGGCCGCCGCTCATCTGGCCTTGTTCGCGCAGATCGGTGAACAGATTGCGCACCGCCAATCGCTCGCCCATGTTCTGCGCATCGAATTCCTTGCCGCGCGGATCCAGCGCCGCCACGCCCTTCTTCACCAGCCGATCAGCCAGCGGGATATCGCTGCAAATCACCAGTTCGCCCGGCACCGCGTGCTCGACCAGATAATCGTCCGCCGCATCCGGCCCGCTCGGCACCACGATCAGTTTGACGATGGCCAGCCCCGGCTTGATCTGCGGCTGCCCGGCCACCAGCACCACTTCGTACTGGCGCTTGAGCGCAAACTTCACCACCAGATCCTTCGCCGCCCGTGGGCAGGCGTCGGCATCGATCCATACACGCATTTTGTTTACCTCATAAAGCAAAAGATCGCAGCCTGCGGCAGCTCCTACAGGTATACACGAACCTATGTAGGAGCTGCCGAAGGCTGCGATCTTTTAAGGGATCACCCAATCAAGCAGCCGAAATCCGCTTCTTCTCAGCCACCCAACTACGCCCATACAACACAACAATCGCCAGAATCGCCACCGCTTGCGCCGTCAACGAATACGCATCGGCATGAATCCCCAACCAGTCAAACTCAAAGAACGCCACCGGCCGCGTGCCGAAGATCCCGGCCTCCTGCAACGCCTTGACGCCATGCCCGGCAAACACCACCGACAGCGCGCAGAGCAGCGCCGCGTTGATGCTGAAGAACAACGTCAGCGGCAGTTTCGCCGAACCGCGCAGGATCACCCACGCCAGACCGACCAGCAGCACCAGCGCCGTCGCACCACCGGCGAGTACCGCGTCATGCCCGGCCGGGCCGGCCTGCAACCACAGGGTTTCGTAAAACAGGATCACTTCGAACAACTCGCGATACACCGAGAAGAACGCGAGGATCGCAAAACCAAACCGCCCGCCACCGCCCACCAGGCTGCTCTTGATGTAATCCTGCCAGGCTGCAGCGTGGCGACGATCGTGCATCCACACGCCCAGCCACAGCACCATGACGCTGGCGAACAGCGCCGTCGCGCCCTCGAGCAATTCACGCTGCGAACCGCTGACATCGATCACGTAAGCCGCCAACGCCCAGGTGCCGAGGCCGGCCAGCAGCGCCAAGCCCCAACCGACGTTAACGCTGCGCACCGCCGACTGCTGGCCGGTGTTGCGCAGGAACGCCAGAATCGCCGCCAGCACCAGAATCGCTTCCAGGCCTTCGCGCAGCAGAATCAGCAAACCGGAGATGTAGCTCAGCGACCAGCTCAAACCATCGCTGCCGAGCAACCCGGCAGACTCTTTCAACTTGGCCTTGGCCGCGTCCAGACGCTGCTCGGCCTGTGCAACCGGCAAACCGTCCTGCAACGACTGCCGATACGCCATCAGCGATTTTTCAGTGTCCTTGCGTACGTTGGCGTCGACGTTATCCAGCGAACTCTCAACCAGCTCGAAACCTTCCAGATACGCCGCCACCGACAGGTCGTAAGCCTGATCGTGTTCACCGGCGCGGTACGCCGCCAGACTATTGTCCAGCGTCGCTGCGGTGTAGTCGAGCAACTGCGCCGGGCCGCGTTTGACCTGCGGCGGTTGCGCTCGCTGCGCACGGAAAGTCGCCGCCGCTTGCGGGCCTTCAGCGCCCTGCACTTCGGCCGGGGTCTGGCGCGCCAGATCGGCGATGTTGTAGGTTTTCTCGGATTGAGCGGCCGCTGCATCGGCGCTGAAGCCGGCAATGTAAGTGGCCAGATCCCAGCGCTGGCGATCGTCGAGCTGATCGGCGAACGCTGGCATGTCGGTGCCTTCGACGCCTTGGCCGAGGGTGCTGTAAATCGCGTACAGGCTCAGGTGATCCATCCGCGCCGCCTCACGCAGATTGGCCGGCGCCGGCGACATGCCGACACCCGCCGGGCCATCGCCGAGGCCGGTATCGCCGTGGCACACCGAGCAGTTCTGCGCATACAACGGCGCGCCACGGCTCGGATCCGGGGTGATGATCGGCGTCTGGCTGACTTCATACGCCACAGCCAGTTTCGCGCCCAGTTGCCGCGCCTGACGGGCGACTTCAGCGCCGTCCTGCTTCGCGGTGATGGCCGCACGCAACGCGGCGACGCCCTGCTCCAACGCAGCCTTTTCAGGCTTGGCCGGCATGTCGGCGATCAAGCCTTGCAGCGCTTGGGTGAATTCCAGCTGCTCGCGGTATTCGGCGTCATCGACAACTGTGCCCGCCTCGACCGTCGGCGGGTAATCCGCGCTGATGTAATCGAGCAGGTGCAGCGCTTGTGGCGCGCCTTCCACGGTATCGGCCAGCAGATTGAAGCTGCTCAGGGCAAACAAAGGGAACAGCAGCCAGGCCAGAAATCGGGACGAGGCAGTCATGAAGGAGTCTCAAGGGGAAATACGGAGTTACATATTGTTCACTCCGGCGCCATTTCCCTCAAGCTTTGTCGGTGTTTGATATGTTTCAGCGCTGAATTCGATGACCACCTCGGGGCGCCAACCGCCCCTATAATGCGTCACCTCCCAGCCTTTGCCGTTCAAGGAAGAACCCGTCTCCATGCGCCATTGCCTGCCATTCTTCCTGCTACTCAGCGCCATCGTGCAACTGAGCGGGTGCGCCGCTTACCGCAATTACGATGAGGAAATGCAGCAAACCATCGACCAGATGGCCAAGGGTGATCTCAACGAAGCGCTGTACGTGCTGAAGGTCAACAATCCGTGGGAAGACAAGGATCTGCTGTATTACCTGGAGCGAGGCGCGATTCTCAGCGCTGGCACCGCCCTGCCAAAAAGTCAGGAAGCCTGGCGCACCGCTGAGCAGATGATTATCCAGCGTGAAGACGCCGTGCCCTCCGCGCCCATGAAGCTGCTGACCCGTTTCGGCAATGAAATGGGCACGATGCTGGTCAACGACAAGCTACTGCGCTACGAAGGCTACGACTACGAAAAGGTCATGCTGACCACCGAGATGGCCCTCAATCAACTGGCAGACAACGATTTCGACGGGGCCCGCGCCGACATCAAGAAAACCCACGAACGCGAAACCCTGATTGCCCGCCAGCGCGAACGGCAATACGAAGAGGCTGAAGAGCAAGCCAAGCAGCAAGGGATCAAGCTGCATTACAAAGACCTGCAAGGCTACCCGGTCGCCGTCCTCGACGCTCCGCAGGTCATCGAGTTGAAGAACGGTTACCAAAGTGCGTTCAGCCATTATCTGGCCGGTTTCACCTATGAAGCCTTGGGCGAACGCACGCTCGCGGCGCCGGGTTATCGTCAGGCGATCGAGTTGCGTCCGGGCGTGCCCTTCCTCGAAAGCGCGTTGCGCAATCTCGACAAGCCCGGGCCGGACGATGATGAAAGCGAAGTTCTGATCGTGGTGCAGAGCGGTTTCGCCCCGGCGCGCAGCTCGGTGCAAGTGCCGATTCCGGTGCGGCTCAACGAAAACCTGACGATTGTTGCGCCGATCTCATTTCCGGTGATGCTCCCCGACACCCTCACACCGCCCCTGATGCACATCGTCGTCGACGGTAAACAGCACAAACTGACGATGATCAACAGCGTCACCGACATGGCCATGCGTACCTTGCGCGATGACATGCCGCAGATCATTTCGCGGGCGATGTTCCGCGCCAACATGGCCGCCATCGGCCAGGCAGAAAAGAACGAGCGCGATCCCTCCAAGGCTTCGCTGGTAGTCACCGATCCCGACCCTTTCGAAGAGGCTGACACGCGCACCTGGCGCACCCTGCCGGACAAAACCCTGGTCGCCCGGCTGCGCCTGAAAAAAGGCCTGCACCGCGTGCGTTTTCCCTACGAAGGTGCAGAGGGCGGCCTGACCGTGCGCATCGACCAAAGCCACCAGCTATTGAGCCTGCGGGTCTTTTTGTATCAAGGCTTTTTCATCGGATCGTCGTGGCTGTTCCCCGAAACGCCGGCAGCGGCCGTAATGGCACCTAACTAACCGGTGCAATTAAAAAGCTATTACATCGCCATCATCCCGCGCTTATAATGCCGCGCCTTCGCTATGGCGAAACGGCATTAAAGCTCCTCTGGTTATGAGGAATTGGCAGGAGGCCAGCGCCACTGTCGATCGGTCACAACAGCCCGACCAGCACACGCGGCTGCATTTATCTGCACTCAGGGAAGACGTCACCCCATGGCATTCCGCGCCCCCACTCTGATCGCGCTCAGCGCCGTCACTCTGCTGTCCGGCTGTTCGGCCTTTCGCAATTACGATTCGGAACTGGCCCAGACCAATCAGCAACTGGCCTCCGGCAACGTCGACGCGGCGCTGACCCTGCTGGAAAAGAACAACTCCAGCGCGGACAAAGACCTGCTCTATTACTTCGAGAAAGGTGAGTTGTTGCGCGCCAAGGGCGACCTGTCCGGCAGCCAGAACGCCTGGACCAGCGCCGACGTGGTGGTCGGTCAGTGGGAAGATTCGGTCAAGCTCGACACCGGCAAGTACCTGGCCCAGTTCGGCAGCTTCATCGTCAACGACAAGGTGCGTCGCTACGAAGGCTACGACTACGAAAAAGTCATGCTGACCACGCAGATGGCCCTGAACCTGTTGGCGGTCAACGATTTCGACGGCGCCCGCACCGCAATCAAAAAGACTCACGAACGTGAAGCGGTGATCGCCGACCTGCGCGACAAGGAATACCTCAAGAGCGAAGAAGAGGCCGAGAAAGAAGGCGTCAAGACGCAGTACAAAGACCTGCAGGGTTACCCGGTCGCCAGCCTCGACGCACCGGAAGTGGTCGGCCTGAAAAACAGCTATCAGAGTGCGTTCAGCCATTACCTGGCCGGCTACGTTTACGAAGCGCTGGGCGAAAAAGACCTCGCCGCGCCGGGCTACCGCAAAGCCGCCGAACTGCGCCCGAACACGCCACTGCTGGAACAAGCGCTGATCGATCTCGACAAGCCGTCGAAGTCCGACGACAGCGACATCCTGATCGTGGTGCAAAGCGGTCTGGCCCCGGCGCGTGACTCGATCCGCATCCCGCTGCCATTGCCGATTGCCAACAACGTGGTGATCACCCCGCTGTCGTTCCCGATCATCAAAGCGGACACCTCCACTGCGACTTTTGCGCAGATTGGTGTCGACGGTCAGCAAGTCAATTTGACCGCACTCAACAGCACCACCGCCATGTCTCGCCGCGCGCTGCGTGATGACATGCCGGGCATCATCGTCCGCACCACCGTGCGCGCGATCACCAAAGGTGTGGCGCAAAAGAAACTCAACGAAACCAGCCCGCTGGCCGGTCTCGCCGTGGGTATTTCTTCAGCTGTGCTCGAAGGTGCCGATACCCGTACGTGGCGCACCCTGCCGGACAACACCCAGGTGGTGCGTCTGCGCTTGAAGAAAGGTGAGCATCAGGTCACCCTGCCGAGCGCCGTCGGCGGCTCGGTGGTCAAAGTCACCATCGATCAGCGTTATCAAGTGATCAGCCTGCGCGCCGTCGGCAATCAGGTGTTCGCCGGCGGTATCGCCGCCCACGTGATGCCGAGCGCCAGCGCGACCAACGTCGCCAGCCTCAAACAACCTTAAGAACGGAGTCTTTGCATGCGCTTCAAACTCATCGCCGTCGCCGCCCTCGCCTTGCTGGCCAGCGGCTGCGCCACCCCGCCACCGCCTGAGCCGGGCAGCGCCGCGAGCAAAGTCGTGGCCATGGGCCCGCAGAAACACATCGTCGTCGGCGCCATGCGCGTCGCCCGCGAAAACGGCTTCATGACGGTCAATGTGCAGTTGAGCAACACCCTCAACAGCAACAAGATTTTCTACTACCGCTTCGCCTGGCTCGGTGCGGAAGGTTTCCCGATCGCCGAAGAAGAAGTCTGGAAAAGCCAAATGATGTACGGCGCCCAGACCAGCTTCATTCAGGGCATCGCCCCGACCCCGAAAGCCGTGGACTTCCGTCTGGAAATCAAGACGCCGTAAGCCCGCCACCCTATTCCTTATTTAGAGAGCATTCCCATGTTTGCACGCTTTTCCTGCATCGCCGTCATCGCCCTGCTCGCCTCCGGTTGCGCCAACACTTCGCCGACCCTGGGCAGCAAGAACATCAGCTACGGCGACACCAAAGCGGTTGAAACCGTGACCAACGAATTCGGTTCGACCGACCTGCAAATGATCGCCGAATCGATGACCCGCTCGCTGGCTCAGTCCGGCATCCTGCAGGGCCGTCCAGTGGTTCAGGTCTACGACGTGAAGAACAAGACCAGCGAGTACATCGACACCCGCGAAATCACCACCAGCATCAAGACTCAGCTGATGAAGACCGGCGTTGCACGTTTCGCCAGCGACAACAATGCGATGCAGAGCCAGGTTGACCAGCTCAAGCTGCAAAACCAGAGCGGTCTGTACAAGAAGAGCACCGTGGCCAAGACTGGCAACATGGTTGCCGCCAAGTACCGCATCGAAGGCTCGATCAGCTCGATCGTCAAGCGCAGCAGCGACTACAAGGACGTCTTCTACAAATTCAGCCTGCAATTGATCGACGTTGAAAGCGGTCTGGCCGAGTGGATGGACGAAAAAGAGATTCGCAAAACCACGGAGCGTTAATTGATGCGCGCATGGATTGGCATGATGGCCCTGGCTTGCGCGTTCAGCGTGCAAGCGGCCCCGAAAGTTGCGGTGACGGATCTGGCGTATCAGGAACGTGTGGAGCAATACATCCACATCGTTTCGGCGCAGAGCAGCCACCGCGAGGGTTACTACAGCGCGAGCGGTTCTTCGAGCTACAACGAGATCGAAGCGAGCACCAGCTACATCGAGCAAGGCGAGCTGCGTAAATTCACCGGTGACATCAAGGGTGAAATTCTACGTACCGGGATGTTCCAGCTGGTGCAGGGCACGCCGTACACCGCGTCGTCCAAGGGTGATGTCTACGACGTGATCAAGCGGATCAAGGCCGGCAACTTCAAGGGCGCCGACTACGTGCTGTTCGGTACCGTGTCGGACATCGACTTCACCCAGGACATCAACGAACTGGCGAACACCGACAGCTATTCGGCGGTGCTGGCTTTGACGTTGGTGGCGGATTTCAGCCTGATCAATACCAAGACCTTCGAGATCACTTCGGCCTTCACAGCGATGGGCGAAGCGCAGGACACCAAACTGGTGAACCACCGCGACATCAAGATCTCGCTGAACCGCCCACGGGTGGTGCGTGATGTGTCGAAAGCGTTGGGTGAGGACGTGGCCGGGCAACTGAGCATGCAGCTCGGTGGTGGCGACGGTTATGAACAGCCGCGTGAAGCACCGCAGCGCAACAATTTGCCGCGTGATACTGCGCCGGTGATCCTGCGCTGATTGATTTGGAGAAATGCTTTTCTGTGGCGAGGGGATTTATCCCCGTTGGGCTGCGCAGCGGCCCCCTCTTTTAAGATCAAGAGGGCCCGCTGCGCGAGCCCACGGGGATAAATCCACTCGCCA
>NZ_JASCPK010000210.1:0-7756 GCF_029959385.1 Pseudomonas sp. PS01303 | reverse complement strand
GCTCGCGATAGCGGTGTTTCAGTCAAAATTTATCTGAATGACACACCGCTATCGCGAGCAGGCTCACTCCTACAAAGTCAGCGCAGCGCGTTCAGCGACGCATTGTGCGGAATGCAGCGCTCGAAATTGCAGCTCGCGTATTCACGCGGCAGCTGTCGCAACTGCTCGACCCGCCAGGCCGCGGTGCCGTACAGCGCCAGCGTGGCAGCGCAGGTGATGAAAATCGCGGCGTACCTTCTTGTTTTGATGTTCATGGCGTTCACCTCTGAACGAAATACCCTGCGGTATTACTTTCAGCATAGGTCAGCGCCGGGGAGTTGCCAGCCAGTGCGTTCGTGGTTGTAACCCGCCATTCAGCGTACTGATAAACCCTTGTAGGAGCAGAGCTTGCTCGCGAAAGCGGTGCGTCATTCAAAACATATGGGACTGATACACCGCTTTCGCGAGCAAGCTCTGCTCCTACAAGGGGCGGGGTGGTTTACAAATCAGCATCCCATTGCGGGTTTTCGGGGAATCTGAGCACCAGAAAATCCAGCATGCTGCGCAGCGCCGCCGGCATGTGTTTGCGTGAGGCGTACACCGCGTAGATGTTCATCTGGCGCGGTTCGGCGTGGGGCAGCAGGCGTACCAGTTCGCCGCTGTGAACATGCACGCCGGCCTGATACGTCGGCAGCATCGCCACCCCGGCGCCGGCCAGCGTTGCGCGCAATAACGTGCTGGCCTCGTTGGCGCTGATATTGCCCTGCACCGGCACCGAAACCGGTTCGCCATCCTCGTCGAAATGCCACAGGCTCTTGCCGAAATACGAGTGCGTCAGGCAGTTGTGGCGGCTCAGGTCTTCCACCCGTAAAGGCATCGGCTGTTCTTGCAGATAAGCCGGCGCCGCGCACACCACCGAACGGCACACAGTCAGGCGCCGGGCGATCAGGTTGGGATCGAGATCGTTGCTGGTGCGAATCGCCAGATCGATGCGTTCGTCCACCAGGTTCACCGTGCGATCAAGCATCTGCAAATCGATGCTCACCCCCGGATAGCGTTTGACGTACGCGGCCATCGCATCGGCCAATTGCGCCTGACCGAACGAGGTGCTGACGCTGATCCGCAGCAATCCGCGCGGCGCGTCATGGGGTTCGCTGACGGCGGCCTGCATGTCGCTCGACAACTCAATCATCTGTCGACAACGCGGGAGGATTTCACTGCCGGCCGCGGTCAGACTCAACTTGCGCGTAGTGCGGTGCATCAGGCGCGCGCCGACCCAATCTTCCAGCTCCGCCAGGTAGCGTGAAACCACCGGCCGCGAGAGATCCAGGTGATCCGCAGCGGCCGACTGGCTACCGAGATCCACCACCGTGACGAACACCCGCATTGCCTGGAGACGATCCATGATTTGCCCGCTTTCAGAAACAAACTATGTCCCAGCATCGCATTTTTTGTACTGAGTCTGGCAACTAAGCTCTGTTCCATCGCCAAGCAAGGCATTCGAACACCGGAGCAACAGATGATCGGCTTCACCACCCTCAAACGCCTTCTACTCGCCACCGCTTCGCTGGGTTTCGCTGCGCATGCCGCGGCTGCCAACCTGACGCTGGATGTTTACAACCCTGGCGCCAATGCGATTTTCCCGGTGACCTCGGTGCTGGTCAGCGGCGAGAAAGACGCGATCCTCGTTGACGCGCAGTTCGGCAAATCCCAAGCCGAGCAAGTGGTAGAAAAGATCCGCGCCAGCGGCAAACAACTGACCACCATTTACATCAGCCACGGCGACCCGGATTACTACTTCGGCCTCGACACCCTGACCAAGGCGTTCCCGAATGCCAAGGTGCTGGCCTCGCAACCGACCGTCGATCACATCAATAAAACCGTCGTCGGCAAACTCGCGTTCTGGGGGCCGAAAATGGGCGCCGATGTGCCAGCGAAAACCATCGTGCCGAGCGTGCTAAAGGGCGATAGCCTGATGCTTGAAGGGCAGAAGTTGCAGGTGGTCGGGCTTGACGGCAAGCAGCCGGATCGCAGTTTCGTGTGGATTCCGTCGCTCAAGGCAGTGGTCGGTGGCGTGGTGGTGGCCGAGTACATCCATGTGTGGATGGCGGATACGCAGACCGCGCAATCCCATGCGGATTGGCTGGAAACGCTGCAGTCGATTGAAACGCTGAAGCCGACAACCGTGGTGCCGGGTCACTATTTGGGTGAGAGCAGCCGCTCGCTGGCCAGCGTGAAATTTACTGCGGACTACATTGAAGCTTTCGATGAAGAAACGGCGAAAGCCAAGGATTCTGCTGCGCTGATCGCCGCGATGAAAAAACGCTACCCGACGCTGGGCGAAGAGAGCTCGCTGGAGCTGAGCGCGAAAGTCGCGAAGGGGGAGATGAAGTGGTAACCCGCGCCATCTGAATACTGAGGTCTCAAGGATTGCTGATTGCCTTTGTGGCGAGGGGATTTATCCCCGTTGGAGTGCGAAGCGCTCCCCTGCTTTTCCCTGTGAAACCGAGTTGTCAGGATTTACGACTGCTGCGCAGCCGAGCGGGGATAAATCCCCTCGCCACAGAAGCCCTTCAGCCGCAGGGGGAGTGGTGCCACAAGTATCTGAAGTCAGAGTTTTCAATGCACATACACTCAAGCCAACTGGAGAACGTCATGAGCAAGATCGCAATCATTGGTGCCACCGGCCGTACCGGTAGCCAACTGCTGGAAGAAGCCCTGCGTCGCGGTCATAGCGTCACCGCCATCGCCCGTGATACCTCGAAGATCGGCGTGCGTGCCGGTGTCGTCAGCAAGAATGTCGATGTGCTGGATTCGGCGGCGCTGCAAGACGCGGTGGCCGGCAACGATGTGGTGATCACCGCCGCACATTTCGCCACGGTGCCGGCATCGGCGATTGTCGGGCCGGTTAAGCAGGCGGGTGTGAAGCGGTTGTTGGTGGTGGGTGGTGCCGGTTCGCTGTTGCTGCCGGACGATACACGCGTGATCGACAGCGCGGGTTTCCCGGCCGAGTACAAAACCGAGGCCAGTGCGGGGGCGGCGTTTTTGGATGCGCTGCGTCAGGAGAAGGAACTGGACTGGACGTTTCTGTCGCCATCGGCGGAATTCGTTGAAGGTGAGCGCACGGGCAAATTTCGTGTTGGCCAGGATCACTTGCTGGTGAGCGCTGAGGGCCGTAGCTGGATCACCTTTGCCGACTATGCGATTGCACTGATCGACGAAGTAGAAACACCGAAGCATTCGCGTAAGCGCTTTACTGTTGGTTATTGATATACGGCTTTACCCTCACCCCAGCCCTCTCCCGAAGGGAGAGGGGGCCGACCGAGGCGTCTGGCGTTTTACATCGACCTGAAAAATCCAGTCGATTATGGATTCAAAGCCAATCGTTCAGGTCGCTGAACCTCCTCAATAACCCCCGGTCAGTCCCCTCTCCCTCTGGGAGAGGGCTAGGGTGAGGGAAAACAGCCTCACCGCAAATGCGCCTGCTCAACCAACCAAATCATCAGTTCTTCGAGCGGCGGCGATGCCTCAATCCCCGGTGGCAACACCACGTAATACGCCAACCCCGTTTTCACCTTCAACTCAAACGGCATCACCAGCCGTCCCGCGCGCAAGTCATCGCCGATCAACGACCAATCCCCAATCGCCACCCCCGTGCCGTGCGACGCCATCGACATCGCCTGATCCAGCGTTTCGAAATGCTGGCCGCTGCTGACGTTGTTCAAATTCAGCTGCGCGGCGTTCAGCCACACCGACCAATCCTGAATATCGTGCGTCGGGTGCAGCAGCAGATGCTGTTGCAAATCCGCCGGAGTATTCAGTGCCGGCGAACCCTTGAGCAGCAGCGGCGAACACACTGGCGTCAGTTGCTCATCGAACAGGTGCAGAGCGCCCGGCGAGTTATCCGGTGGCGGCCCGTAGATCACCGCCGCATCAAATTGCTCACGCTGAAAATCCACCCCATGCTGCAACGACGCGGTGAGTTTCACCGGCACGTCCGGGCGTTCTTTCTGCCATTGCAGCAAGCGCGGCAGCAGCCAGCGCATCACGCAACTCGGCGCCTTGAGTTGCAGGGTTTCACGCTGCAGACCGATCTGCTCGGTGGCTTCGCTGATCAGGCCGAAGACTTTTTCCACGCGCGGTAGCCATTCGCGTCCCTCGGCGGTCAGCGCCAAACCTCGGGCCAGACGGATGAACAGCGGATAACCGAGATGCTCTTCCAGCCCGGCGATCTGCCGGCTCACCGCGCCTTGGGTGATGTGCAACTGCTCGGCGGCGCGGGTGAAATTGCAGCACTGCGCGGTGATCAGAAACGTGTGCAGGGCGGGCAGGGGAGGCATGCGTTTCATGTGGATCCAAGGTATGACGTGAGGACATGGCTAGTATGACTTTTAATCGATTGTTGCGGCTACCTGCCGACCGTTCAATGAAGCCATGAAGGGCTTTTATGTAGGAGTGAGCCTGCTCGCGATAGCGGTAGATCAGTCACTGCGATGTTGGATGTGATGACGCTATCGCGAGCAGGCTCACTCCTACAGAAAAGCCTTGTGTTTTCAGCGAACAAGAAGGGCAATCGACATGGCGACGTGTGGCGAAGTACTGGTCAAGTTACTCGAAGGTTATGGGGTCGAGCAGGTGTTCGGCATTCCCGGGGTGCACACCGTGGAGCTGTATCGCGGGCTGGCGCGTTCGAGTATTCGTCACGTCACCCCTCGCCATGAGCAGGGCGCCGGTTTCATGGCTGACGGCTACGCGCGCACCGCTGGCAAACCCGGTGTGTGCTTTATCATCACCGGCCCGGGCATGACCAACATCACCACCGCCATGGGCCAGGCCTACGCCGATTCGATCCCGATGCTGGTGATCTCCAGCGTGCAATCGCGCAGCCAATTGGGCGGCGGGCGCGGCAAGCTGCATGAGCTGCCGAACCAGAGCGCACTGGTTTCGGGTGTCGCGGCGTTCTCGCATACCTTGATGTCCGCCGCTGAATTGCCGGTGGTGCTGGCGCGTGCATTTGCCTTGTTCCAGGCCGGTCGTCCACGTCCGGTGCACATCGAAATTCCATTGGACGTGCTGGTCGAAAACGCCGATGACTTGCTCGCCAGTGTGCCGGTCAATATCGACCGCGCCGGTGCAGCGCCAAGCGCAGTCAAGCGCATGAGCGAATTGCTCGCCGGTGCCAAACGTCCGCTGATTCTCGCCGGTGGTGGGGCCATCGACGCCGCGCCGGAACTGACCAAACTTGCCGAGTTGCTCGACGGTCCAGTGGCGCTGACCATCAACGCCAAAGGCATGCTGCCGGGCAACCATCCGCTGCTGATCGGTTCGACCCAGACGCTGGTCGCCACCCGCGCGCTGGTCGCTGATGCCGACGTGGTATTGGCCATCGGCACCGAACTCGCCGAGACCGATTACGACGTGACCTTCGCCGGCGGTTTCGAGATTCCCGGCAAACTGCTGCGCATCGATATCGACGCCGACCAGACCGTGCGCAACTACCCGCCGCACTTGGCGCTGGTGGCCGACGCACGCAACGCTGCACAAGCGCTGCTGAACAATCTGTCGCAAGAAAAACTAGATGAGCGCAGCAGCGACTGGGGTCAGGCTCGCGCCGGCAAACTGCGCGCTGAACTGGCCGCGAGCTGGGACGCAACGACCCTCGCGCAAACCCGTTTCCTCGACACCGTGCTCGATGAATTGCCGAACGCGGTGTTCGTCGGCGACTCGACGCAACCGGTGTACACCGGCAACCTGACGTTCAACCCCGATCACCCGCGCCGCTGGTTCAACGCCTCGACCGGTTACGGCACCCTCGGCTACGCCTTGCCGGCCGCGATTGGTGCGTGGCTCGGCGGCCAACTCGACAAAGGTGCGCGCCCTCCGGTGGTGTGCCTGATCGGCGACGGCGGGCTGCAATTCACCCTGCCGGAACTGGCCAGCGCGGTCGAAGCGCGGGTGCCGGTGATCGTCCTGTTGTGGAATAACCAGGGCTACGAAGAGATCAAGAAATACATGCTCAACCGCGCCATCGAGCCGGTCGGCGTGGACATCTACACCCCTGATTTTGTCGCGATCGCCAAAGGCCTCGGCTGCGCCGCCGAAGCCATCAGCAGCATCGAACAACTGCGCAGCGCGTTGCGCAGTGCAAGCGATCGTCAGGGCCCGACCCTGATTGAAATCGACCAGACCCAATGGATGCAGGCGGTGGCGCAATGATCAGTTTCCCAACCACACTCGATGGCCTCTACATCAACGGCCAATGGTCGGCGGGTGGCGAACATCTGCGCGTGATCAACCCGGCCACCGAAGCGCTGCTGACCACGGTCAATGGCGGTGAAGAACACGCGGTCGATCAAGCCGTCGCCGCTGCCAGCGAAGCGTTCAAGAGCTGGTCGCAAACCACTGGCGTCGAGCGCGGCGCGATTCTGCGCAACATCGCCAACGGCGTGCGCAGCGGCCGCGAGCATTTGATGAAGTTGCAGTCGAGCAACAACGGCAAACCGCAATTCGAAGCGGCCATCGACGTCGATGACGTGATCGCCACGTTCGAGTATTACGCCGAACTCGCTGAAGGCCTCGACGCGAAACAGGACAGCAATGTGCCGCTGCCGAGCGATGATTTCAGTGCACGTCTGCGCCGCGAACCGTGCGGTGTGGTCGGGCTGATCGTGCCGTGGAATTTTCCGATGGTCACCACTGCATGGAAGCTTGCGCCGGCGTTGGCGGCGGGTTGCTGCGTGGTGCTGAAGCCGTCGGAAGTAACACCGCTGCCGGAGCTGGAACTGGCGGCGATCATTGCTGAATCGGGACTGCCGAACGGCGTGTTCAACCTGGTTTGCGGGACTGGATTGGCGGTCGGTGCGCCGTTGTCGGCAGATCCGCGTATCGCCAAGATTTCCTTTACCGGCAGCAACGCGGTCGGCGTGCAGGTCATGCAGCGCGCGGCGGAAACGGTGAAGGGCGTCAGCCTGGAATTGGGCGGCAAATCTTCGCTGCTGGTGTTGGCGGATGCTGATCTCGATCTGGCGGTTGAGCTGGCCTGTGGCGGCGCGTTTTTCAATGCCGGGCAAATGTGTTCGGCCACCAGTCGGGTGTTGGTGGCTGAGGAATTGGAAGAGGAATTTCTCGCTCGTTTGCAGAAGCGTGCGCAGGCGATTCGTGTGGCGGATCCATTTGATCCTGAGGTGGAAATGGGCGCGCTGGTCAATCAGGCGCAGTACCAGCGCGTGCTCGGGCACATTGATCGTGGGCTGAGCGCGGGTGCGCGATTGGTCTGCGGCGGTAATCGTCCGGCGGATCTGCCGCGTGGCTATTTCCTGCAGCCGACGGTGTTTACCGACGTGCCGCTGGACAGCGCATTGTGGTGTGAAGAGATTTTCGGGCCGGTGGTTTGCGTGCGCAGCTTCAGCAGTGAAGCCGAGGCGATTGCGCTGGCCAATGACACGCCGTTTGGCTTGGTGGCGAGTGTGGTGACGGCGGATGCTGTAGCGGCGGATCGTGTGGCCAATGCGTTGCAGGCGGGGATGGTGTGGATCAATGCACCGCAAGTGATCTTCCCGCAGGCGGCGTGGGGCGGGTACAAGCAGAGCAGTATTGGTCGCGAGTTAGGGCCTTGGGGATTGGCGGCGTTTCAAGAGATCAAGCATGTGATTCGTGCGATCTGATCCAGAGGTTTTTTCGTCTGAACTGGCCTCATCGCGAGCAGGCTCACTCCTACATTGGGCGGGTGTACACCTGACCCTGTAGGAGTGAGCCTGCTCGCGATAGGGTTGTAAGC
>NZ_JASCPK010000020.1:0-62015 GCF_029959385.1 Pseudomonas sp. PS01303 | reverse complement strand
GCTCGCGATAGCGGTCTGTCAGTTGGCAAATAGGTGGCTGACACTCCGCTATCGCGAGCAGGCTCACTCCTACAGGGGATTGGGATGATCCTCTGAATGTAAAAAGTCCCCGCCATCGTGAGATGGCGGGGGCTTTTTTAAGGACGCTTCAGATCACTCTTCCGCGACCTGGCTCGCCGCCTGACGCTTCTCGATCAAGTCCACCAAGCGCTTGGCCAGCGCCGGGTAGTTCTCGTCGAAGTGGTGGCCGCCGGGCAGTTTCACTGCTTCACCGACTGCAGTCTTGTCGGTGCAACCACTTTCATCCGCCTCTTCTTCGCCATAGATGCAGATCACCTTGGCCGGTGGCAGTTTGGCCATTTCCGGGCCGGTGGCGGCTTCTTTACCGGCGTTGCCGAGCCAGCCTTCGACTTCGATTTCGAAGCTGCCGGTGCGGGCGAAGGCGAGCAGGATGATGGCGTCTACGCGTTGCTGCTCGGTGTCCGGCAGGCGGTTGTAGATTGCCGGCAGAACGTCTGCACCGAACGAATAACCGGTGAGGATGAATCGCTTGGTGCCCCATTTCTGCCGGTAGTGCTGCATCAGTTCGCTCAGATCCAGTGCGCTTTGCTCCGGGCTCTTGTGCTGCCAGTAGTAGCGCAGCGTATCGATGCCGACCACCGGGTAGCCGATCTTGGCCATTTCACCGGCCACATCGCGGTCAAGGTCGCGCCAGCCGCCGTCACCGGAGAGGAACAGGGTGACAGTGTCTTTGGCCTGACCGGCCGGCACTTCAACCACCGGAATCGCCAGGCCACCGTTAGCCTTGTCGCCGCCAACAAGGATTTTGCGCAGTTCGTTGTTCAGCACTTGCGGCAGGTTGATGTCGTAGTCGCTGATGCTGGTTTCGGCGTTCGGTTGATCGCGCACGAAACCTGCGCTGGCGTCGTCCGGGTTGTCGTTCCACGCTGCCAGCCAGTGGCCATGGGCAGCGGATTTCGGCAGCAGGTGCGTGCAGCCACCTTTTTCCAGTGCCAGGTCGACGGAAATGGCCTGGGCCTTGTCGTCTTTCTGCTCCGACAACCAGCGCCAGGCCAGCACAGCGCCTGGGCCAATGCCGCTGACCAGCGTGGCCGGGCCGTTCAGTTCACGCAGACCCGATTGCAAGGCGCGGCTTTGCAGCAGGCAATCCTTGGGCAGAATCACCTGAACGATCTGCGCCGAAGCGCTGCGGCTCAGGGTGGTCAGTTGTTTTTCAGAGAGTTTCTGGTCGTCATTGACCGCGACCAGCACCTGCGCCTTGGGCTTGGTGCCCGGGATAACGCGGGTCATGGCGGCGCCATCGGCCGGGGTCAGTTGTTCGACGGTCGGTTCCGGTGCCGGGCGTTTGAGGTACCAGTAACCGCCGCCGGCAATCACGGCCAGCACAATCAGTGCGGCCAGGATGTACTTCAGGGAGCGTTGAATCATCAGCGTTTCACCAATCCAGTCAAGCCGCCCGCGATCAGGGCAGCAGTGTCGGCCAGCGCCACCAACGGATCGAGTCCGGCGGGCACGGCCATATAACGGGGTTCCCAGTCAGGCTGGAACTTGTCTTTGAAGCGGCGCAAGCCTTGGAAGTTGTACAGCTGCTCACCACGGCGGAATACCATCGAGCCCAGACGCTGGGTCAGCGGTGCACCACGGCGGGGTTGCAACCCCGACAACGGCACCATGCCCAGGCTGAAACGCGCGTATCCGTGACTCTTATAATGTTGAATCAGGCCGACCATCATGAATTCCATGGTCAGCTTCGGCGCATCCGGGTGCGCGCGCATCAGGTCGAGACTGGCCAGATCATGGCTGAACGTCTCAAGCAGGTTGGCGAACGCCACCGGGCGGCCTTCGAAGCGAATCACTGCGATGCGGAAATGCTTCAGGTATTCGTCGCTGAAACGGCCGAGGGAGAAACCTTTCTCGCGCACGTTCTTGCCGGTCAGCCAGGCATCGGAAATCACTTTCAGCTCATCCATCGGCGCCTGGCCCGGCTCGTGGATCTCCAGCGACAGACCGTCGCGGGTGCCTCGGTTCCAGGTGTAACGCAGATCCTTCATCTCTTTGCCCTTGGCTTCCAGGTCAAAGCGATGCAGATCGACGCGGGCTTCTTCGCCGAGCTTGATCGCGGTCAGGCCGATGTCCATGTAGTACGGCAGGTTCTCGGCGCGAACCTGATAGAACACCGGGCGCGCGTGGTAGATGTCGCAGAGGTCGCGGAACTGCCAAATCATTTCTGCGCGTTGCTGGCCGGGGCCGATCGGGTCGTACAGCGCCACCAGGCTGCGGCCACGGCGGGCGTACATCAGAAACGCCTCGTCGTTGGGGTGGAACAGCAGCGCCTTGTCACCGGTCAGCGCGAGGCCGCCGTCGGGTTGCGAAGAGGCCATCAAAATCTTCGAGGCGCGCTCCAGCTCATCCGGCGTCGGCAAGTGAATCACCGGGCGCGCAGTGCGCAGCAGCCAGGTCAAGGCAATTACCAACAGCAACACCGCAGCGCCAAGCAGCGAACGCAAACCACGCGGTGCATCAGCGTCAAGGGTGAACTGCCACCACAGCTGATGGCTGTAAGGCACATCCTGATAGGCGAACAGCAGCAGCCAGGTCGATGCACCGAGAACGCACAGGCTGGCGACCAGATACAGCGGCGAGAAAGGCAGTTCGGTCAGGCGGCTCGGGCGGTAGAACGAGCGACGGAAAACCCCCAGCAACGCGGCGGTGAGGGTCATCAGTGTGGCTTCTTCCCAGTCGAAGCCTTTAAGCAGCGAGAGCAGGGCGCCGACCAGCAACAGAATGGTGGTCAGCATCCATGCAGCCGACAGGCGACGGCGCAGACCCTGGGCGAGCATCAGACACAACACGCCAATCAGGCTGGCGCCGAAGTGCGAAGCGTCGACCAAACGATGCGGAATCAGAAAACCAATGTGCTCAAGACGCGTGTCGATTTCAGGAGTGGCGCCAGAAAACAGCAGCACCACACCCGATAAGAACACCAGCACCGCAAGGATCGGCGCGGCCAGGCCCGAGGCAGCGCGCATTGTTTGCGATTGAAACAGGCGCTGACCTTCGTTGATCAGTAGCACCACGCAGGCCACCAGCAACGGCAGCACTACGTAGATCAGGCGATACAGCAGCAGGGCTGCGGCCAGTGGTGCGGCGCCGAGTTTGTCGGCAAACGCTGCCAGCAGAATCGCTTCGAACACGCCAACGCCGCCCGGCACATGGCTGAGCACGCCAGCGGCAAGGGCGAGCAGATACACCAGCAGGAACGCGCCAAACGGTGGCGCTTCGGGCAGCAGCAGATACAGCACGGTCGCGGCGGCAGCCACGTCGAGTGCGGTGATGATCAGTTGCAGAAAGGTCAGACGGCGACCCGGCAGGCGCAAGGTGCGGCGACCGACCCGAACCAGCAGGTTGTCACGCAGTGGTTGTTCCGGCAGACGCCGACGATAGATGCCGATAGCCAATACCGCGCCAAGCAACAGCACGACAGCGGCAACTGTGCCGAGCAAGCCTTCGGACAGGCCGAGTGCCGCAGAGGCAGCGGGCAGGTCACTCAGCGTCGCCAGCGCAGCCAGTGGCGGCAGCGCGCAACCCAGCGACAGGCTAGCGAACAGGGTCATGTGCGCGACTTCCGCCGCCCCCAGACCATGCCGTGCATATAAACGATAGCGAACCGAGCCGCCGGACAGCAGCGACAGGCCAATGGCGTTGCCAATCGCAAACGCGGTGAACCCGCCCATCGCCAGAGTACGCGGCGGCAAGGTCACGCCGGCATAGCGGCTGGCCGACCATTCATAGCCGAGCAGAATAATGAAGCCGACCACCGTCGCACCGAAAGCGCCGAGCAGGGCGGGTTTCGGTACCTCGAGAATCGAGTCGTGCAGAGCGTCGAGATCAAGCTCGGCCAATAGATGGCGACAGGCAATCAGCGCAATGGCGAACAGCAGCAACGTAACGGCCAGACCAATTGGCTGACGGTATTTGCTCAAACGATCCAGCAAGCGCAAACGCTCTGGCTTGATCGGATGTTCCGCTGTGACGGTGTCTTGTGGATCAGACGAGTTGGCGCGCATCAATCACCTCTTGGATTGTGCGCGACAGGATGGAGGTATCCAGCCAAGTTACCAATCCCTGTAGAAAAAAATAATCACAAAATACTACGCCTCTCACCGGGTATCGGCGAGGGCAGTTCCTGGATTGCAGACGTCGTGCCTGCGACACAAGCATAGCCGCAAGTTGGCGAGTCTGAAGATCCCAAGCGTTCACTGCACAGTGACAGATCATTGTTGCGAAAGGACTTTTTCAACAGATACAAAAAAGGCCACTCTTTCGAGTAGCCTTTTTTGATGTTTGGTTGCGGGAGCCGGATTTGAACCGACGACCTTCGGGTTATGAGCCCGACGAGCTACCAGACTGCTCCATCCCGCGTCTGTGTGGCGGCATTCTACAGAGGAACGACGGGGTGTCAACCGCTAATCCCGTAAAGGGTCAAATAAGTGTGAGATCGCGTCAAACGGTCGCAGGTCGCGCCTAAGTTTCGGAAATGCAACGAATTCCTGTTTGGCGATCGCTTCCTTATAAGTAGAAGAAATCTGCAAAACAGACACGCACAAAAAAGGCCACTCTTTCGAGTAGCCTTTTTTGATGTTTGGTTGCGGGAGCCGGATTTGAACCGACGACCTTCGGGTTATGAGCCCGACGAGCTACCAGACTGCTCCATCCCGCGTCTGTGTGTCGGCATTCTACAGAGGATCGCCGGGGTGTCAACCCGCAATCTGGATAAAATCTGTTGAGGTTCAATCGGTTAGCGCTTTTTGCAGTGCCTGAAAAGGCATGCAGGGCAGGTGGCACAAGGGTTTCAGCTCTATCGAAGGGCTTCTTTCGATTGAGAAAATAAATTCATCGGCCTTTTCCTACGCGTGGAAAAGAACATTCTTACCACTGGTGCTATATACAGGTGTCAGTGAGATACTGCCGATCCGGCTCGCCATGTTTCCTTTTCTGTCATGACTCAGCGAAAAATCATCCACGTCGACTGTGACTGTTTCTACGCCGCCATCGAGATGCGTGATGACCCGAACCTCGCCGGCAAGCCTTTGGCGGTAGGCGGTTCTGCGGATCGGCGCGGTGTCATCGCCACCTGCAACTACGAGGCGCGGGCCTATGGCGTGCGCTCGGCGATGTCCTCGGGGCATGCCTTGAAGCTGTGCCCGGATCTGACCATCGTCAAACCGCGCATGGACGCCTATCGCGAAGCCTCAAAAGAAATTCATGTGATTTTCAGCGATTACACCGACCTGATCGAACCGCTGTCGCTGGATGAGGCATATCTGGATGTCTCGGACAGTGCGCATTTCGGCGGCAGCGCCACGCGTATTGCTCAAGACATCCGTCGACGCGTCTCCAATCAGTTGCATATCACCGTGTCGGCGGGCGTGGCGCCGAACAAGTTTCTGGCGAAGATCGCCAGCGACTGGAAAAAACCCAATGGTTTGTTCGTGATCACCCCGGATCAGGTCGAGGACTTTGTCAGTGGTTTGCCGGTGAGCAAGCTGCACGGTGTCGGCAAGGTCACCGCCGACAAACTGGGCAGGCTCGGCATCGTCGACTGCTCGCAATTGCGCGAGTGGGACAAGTTGGCGCTGGTGCGCGAATTCGGCAGTTTCGGCGAGCGAATGTGGAGCCTGGCGCGTGGGATTGATGATCGTCTGGTGCACAACGACAGTCGGCGTCAGTCAATCAGCGTGGAAAATACCTACGACGTTGATCTGCCGGATCTGCGCAGTTGCCTCGACAAGTTGCCGGAGCTGCTGGAAACCCTGAAAACCCGCATGGCACGGATCGACAGCAGTTATCGACCGGGTAAGCCGTTCGTCAAAGTGAAGTTTCATGACTTTACCCAGACAACGCTGGAACAGGCCGGGGCAGGGCGGGACTTGGGCAGTTATCAGCTGATGCTGACGCAGGCGTTCAATCGCGGCGGGAAACCGGTGCGGTTGTTGGGGGTTGGGGTGAGGCTGGAGGATTTGCGCGGTGGGTTTGAGCAGATGGAGTTGTTTGAGCGGTAGATTTGCGGTGTTTGTCAGTCAGCCTTCGCGAGCAAGCCCGCTCCCACAATGGATCTGTGTCGTACACAAAACCAATGTGGGAGCGGGCTTGCTCGCGAAGCTTTCAGCTTTTAATTCGGCCCCGGATCAGCCACCAACCGCCCCGCATCCTTGGTCAGCGACTTGAGAAACTCAGTCTGCAACTCAGGATCGTTGCGCGTCAATTCGATCAGGCTTTGTTCCAGTTCGCTGGCTTCTTCTTCCAGACCCAGTTCCGACAGGCGTTTGACCCGGTGTACCCACTGGCTCACTTCGTCGTCTTCCAGATCGTCGTAAATCAAGCCGTGCGCTTCGAGCAACTTGCCACGCAAGTGGCTGCTGATCGCCAGGGACGAGTCGGAATGCACGTCATCCTTGGCGTCCTCGACACTGATCTGCAGTTTGCCGACGTAATTGAGGTCATGCTCAGCGAATGGGCTGTCGAGCAGGTTCACACGCAGCACGCCGTTGCGGTCGGTGGTCATGTCGAAGGTCTGTTTGCCAGCCTTGACCTGCACCGGCCGCTCGCTCCACGGCAGGCTCGAATACTCCGTGCGCTTGTCGCGCTGGACTTCATCGATACCGGCCAGGTTCTGCTGCGCACGGCCGTTGGACTGCACGTTCATGAACGGGTTGAGCCCGGCAAAACCGTAACTCAGCCAATCCTTGGTGACGCTGTCCGGCAGATTGCCGAGGGCAAACACGTTGACCACGTTGGCGCCGACACCACCGACCACCGCCACCACGCCCAGCGGAATCTCGTAGACCTCGCGCCAAGGCTGGTAAGGCGTGTAGCGATCGTAACGACGTGTCACTTCGAACTCGGTGACTTCAAAAGTCTTCTGTTCGTTGATCTTCACGCGTCGCTGCGGCAGCTCAAGCTCCTTAGGCTCGCCGACATCAATCTGCAGGCTGTGGTCGAGCAACTTACGCTCGACCCGCTCTTCGTGCTCGCTGCGCTGTGACATGTGATTGGCACAGCCGCTGACCAGCAGGGCACCGCACAGGGCGGTGCCACCGAGGCCTAAGGTGTTTCGCTTGAACATGACGTCTCTATCTGGTTTCAGCGGCGGATACGGGCCTGAAGGAAGGACAGTACGTCGGCGACCGGCAGTGCTTGCGCTTCGCCTTCGGTACGACTCTTGTATTCCAGGTTACCTTCGGCGAGGCCGCGGTCACTGACCACGATCCGGTGAGGAATGCCGATCAGCTCCATGTCCGCGAACTTGATGCCCGGGCTGGTTTTCTTGTCGCGATCATCCAGCAGCACTTCGAAGCCGGCCGCCGTCAGTTCGGCGTACAGCTTGTCGGTGGCTTCGCGCACCTGCTCGGTTTCATAACGCAGCGGTACCAGCGCGATCTGGAACGGCGCCAGGGTGTCGCTCCAGATGATGCCGTTGGCGTCGTTGTTCTGCTCGATGGCTGCCGCCACCACGCGGGAAACGCCGATGCCGTAGCAACCCATTTCCAGCGTGACTGGCTTGCCGTTTTCGCCCAGCACTTCGCACTTCATCGCTTTGCTGTACTTGTTGCCCAGCTGGAAGATGTGCCCGACTTCGATGCCGCGTTTGATTTCCAGCGTGCCTTTGCCGTCCGGGCTTGGGTCGCCGGCGACCACGTTACGCAGGTCAGCCACGGTCGGAACCGGCAGATCGCGCTCCCAGTTCACGCCGAAGTAGTGCTTGTCGTCGATGTTCGCGCCGATGCCGAAGTCGCTCATCAGTTCGACCGAGCGGTCGATGATGATTGGCAGCGGCAGGTTCAGCGGGCCGAGCGAACCGGCGCCGGCGCCAATGGCGTCACGCAGTTCGGCATCGGTGGCCATGACCAGCGGATTGGCCACGCCAGCTTGCTGGGCTGCCTTGATTTCGTTGAGTTCGTGGTCGCCACGGATCACCAGCGCGATCAGCTTGCCTTCTTCTTCGGCGCGCACGATCAGGGTCTTGATGGTCTTTTCAATCGGCAGATTGAATTTCTCCACCAGCGCCGCGATGGTTTTGGTGTCAGGCGTATCGACCAGGCGAAGTTCTTCAGTCGCAGCGGCGCGCGAGGTTTCGCGCGGCACGGCTTCGGCTTTTTCGATGTTCGCTGCGTAGTCGGAACCGTTGCTGAAAACGATGTCGTCTTCGCCGGACTCGGCCAGTACGTGGAATTCGTGAGAACCAGCACCACCGATCGAACCGTTGTCGGCTTCCACCGGACGGAATTTCAGACCCAGACGCGTGAAGATGTTGCAGTAGGCTTCATGCATGCGGTCGTAGGTAATCTGCAGCGATGCCTGATCCGCGTGGAAGGAGTAGGAGTCCTTCATGATGAATTCGCGGCCACGCATCAAACCGAAGCGTGGACGGATCTCGTCACGGAATTTGGTCTGGATCTGGTACAGGTTGATTGGCAGCTGTTTGTAGCTGCTCAACTCGTTGCGCATCAGATCGGTGATCACTTCTTCGTGGGTCGGGCCCGCGCAGAAATCACGACCGTGGCGGTCTTTGATGCGCAGCAGCTCAGGGCCGTATTCTTCCCAGCGCCCCGATTCCTGCCACAGCTCGGCCGGTTGGGTGCTCGGCATCAACACTTCCAGAGAGCCGGCAGCGTTCATTTCTTCACGAACGATGGCTTCAACCTTGCGCATCACTCGCAAGCCCATCGGCAGCCAGGTGTACAGGCCCGAGGCGAGTTTGCGGATCATGCCGGCGCGCAGCATCAGCTGGTGGCTGATCACGACCGCGTCGGAAGGCGTTTCTTTCTGTGTGGCGAGCAAAAATTGACTGGTGCGCATGGTTGGCCGTTGTCGGTTGCTATGACTGGAAATGACGGAGCAGTGTACCGGCGACTTTTGCTGACGTACAGGCGTGTGGCCGGTGGAGGAGTTCAACGGCGGGATTCCTCCCGCCATTGACGAAATGTCTTACGACTCTTCCGCGACGGGCGTCGGGACGGGCTCGGGCGTGGGTGTCGGGCCTTCGCGGCGACTTTCCTGGAACCAGTGCAGAGCGATCAGCACCAGCGTCGGCACACCGAGCAACGCGGTGATCAGGAAGAAGTTGTGGTAACCGAACTTCTCCACCATTACCCCGGAATAGCCGCCGATCAGGCGCGGCAGCAGGAGCATGATCGAGCTGAGCAGGGCGTATTGCGTCGCGGAGAACTTCAGGTTGGTCAGGCTCGACAGGTAGGCGACAAACGCCGATGTCGCCAGACCCGAACTGAAGTTGTCGAGGGAAATGGTCACCACCAGCATCTTCAGGTTCGGGCCCATGTCGGCGAGCATCAGGAACAGCAGGTTGGTGCCTGCCGAGGCGGCACCGCCGATCAGCAGAATCGGCAGGATGCCGAAACGCACGATCAGCAAGCCGCCCATGCCGGCGCCGACGAGGGTCATGATCAGGCCGAAAATCTTGCTGACACTGGCGATCTGATCCTTGGTGAAGCCCTGATCGATGTAGAACACGTTGGCCATTACGCCCATGACCGTGTCCGACATCCGGTAGGTCGCGATCAAACCGAGCAACAGCAGTGCCTGCCAGCGATAACGCAGGATGAAGTCGTTGACCGGCGTCAGCACCGGCGCCAGGCCACGGCGACCCATGGTCGACAGGCACAGACCGGTCAGCAGCGTATAGAGGATGGCGCGCAGGAAGGCGCGGTCTTCGAGCAGCAGATCGAGCGGGCTCATGCTGCCGAACAGCACGCTGGCGAAATCGGTGTTGTACAGCTGGGTGAACATCGCCGGCACCGACACGAGCAAGACGATCAGCACGAACACCGACATCAATTGATGCATGAACGTATAGCGCCCGGCCTGCAATTGCGTGCGCAGCGGCACCGGCGGTTCGCGCATGAACAGCGTAGTGAGCAGGGCAGGGATCATCAACGCGCCGAACAACACATAAGTGCCGGTCCACGCCGAGTGCTTGTAGTTGAAACCGGTAGAACCGAAACCTTCGGCAAAAAACAATGCGCCAGCGGTGGCGAGCAGTGCGGCGACACGGTAGCCGGACATGTAGCTGGCGGCGAGTGCAGCCTGACGATTGTCGTCGGCGATTTCCAGTCGATAGGCGTCGACCGCAATGTCTTGGGTAGCGGAAGCGAAGGCGACGACCACGGCAATCGCGATCAACCAGGACAGGTGCTTCTGCGGATCACAGAAACCCATGCCGATCAGGCCAAGGATCACCAGGACTTGTGAGAGCACCAGCCAGGAGCGGCGTCGGCCAAGCTTGCCGAGCAACGGCAGGCGCCATTGGTCGAGCAGCGGTGACCAGACCCATTTGAACGCATAGGCCAGGCCGATGAGGCTTGCGTAGCCAATCGTTTCACGGGCTACGCCCGCTTCACGTAGCCAGACGGAAAGCGTTGAAAACACCAGCATGTACGGCAGGCCGGCGGCGAAACCGAGCAACAACAGCACGAGCGTCGAAGGACTGGCATAAGCAGCTAGCGCGGCGCGCCAGGTTTTACGGGGCATGGGCTGAAGTCTGCCTCAAGATTGCGAAAACAAAGCGCGCACTCTAACCGCTGTGCTCTACCGGACGCCAGCCATGGCGCTGAATATCCACACGATTATTCTGGACGGTGATGCCTTCCACGCGCAAACGCGCCCGTTGTTCATCGCCCGACGGGCTGCCCACCGGCAAACTGATACGACCGCCGGCGCCCAATACACGGTGCCAGGGCAGTTTGGTATCACCAGGCAACTGACTCAATACGCGGCCGACCCAGCGGGCGGCGCGCCCCAACCCGGCCAGTTCGGCTAACTGACCATAGCTGACGACTTTGCCTTCGGGCACTTGGGCGAGTGTCGAGTAGAGCGCCGTGCGTCGGATTTGCGCTTCGCTGTCCCCTTCGAGGTTCGGGTCTTTCACGTACGGAGTTCCTGAACTTGATCGTATCGAGGCCCTAAGCGTAATCCCTCGTCGTGCAGTTGAGAAATGAACTCAATAGAAATAGTCCGGTCAGTCCTTGTCAGGGTCTTATTCCTACGGATAATGCCCACCTTTTTTCGCAAACTTGAGCCCTCGATTCGCTTATGTTGTCCAGAACCTTGCTGTGCCTTGCTGTTTTCAGTGCGTCCACGCCCCTGCTTGCCGACACCGTCTGGTTGAAGAACGGTGACAAGTTGAGCGGCACCATTTCCCTGTTCGACGGCGGCAAACTGTTGATTCAGACCAAGTACGCCGGAGCAGTCACGATCGACTGGAAAGAGGTCAAGACCCTTGAGAGCGATCAGCACCTGTTGGTCAAACAGGATGCCTACACCGGCGAAGTCTCCAAGTCGCTGACCGCAGCGGAAGACGGCAAGGTCACCCTGGCCAACGGCGAGGCGCCAAAAACTGTCGAGCTGGCGAGCATTCAGCAGATTCTCAAGCCGAAACCGGTGGTCGAGGATCTGGTGTGGAAGGGCAATGTCGACCTGGCAATGGATTATCAGCGCGCGGAAAAAGACACCGACGATTACGACATCGATTTCAAAACCTCCGCGCGTCACGGTCGCTGGCGTCACACCGCCGAGGGCGAGTACAACCGCGAAGTGCAGGACGACGAAGTCACCACCAACAACTGGCGCGCCGAATACTCCCTCGACCGCTTCCTGACCGATAAGTGGTTCTGGCAGGGGCGCCTGAATTACAAGCGCGACCATGTTGAAGACCTTTCGCGCCAGCGCGTGGTCGGTACCGGTCCGGGTTACCAGTTCTGGGATGACGAGTTGGGCGCGTTCTCGCTCGGTTCGCTGCTCAACCGTACCGATTACGAATACAGCGATGGCGGCAAGGACAACTTCTATTCGGTCGCGATGAAGTGGGATTACAACCGTTACCTGATCGGCAAGAAGGTCGAGTTCTTCACCAACGGAGAGTTTGGCAAGCCATTGTCGGGTGTCGCGGATTACGCGCTGGATGCCGAGATGGGGCTGCGCTACAAGGTTACTGAATGGGCGTCTCTGAATTTGAAAGCTGAGCGCGACATTATCAGTGGTACCGATGATGCGGATTTGAGCAAGACCCGTTATACCGCTGGGTTTGGCGTGGCCTGGTAACGTTTAAAGCAAAAGATCGCAGCCTTCGGCAGCTCCTGCACGGATTGTGTGGGGCTGAAGGCCGCGATTTTTTTTGCGCCTGAAAAACAGACGCCCACAAAAAAGCCCCGCTTTTAAGGGCGGGGCTCTTTTCTAAAGAAGCTACAAGTTAGATAACTTGTACTTCCTCAGCTTGCATGCCTTTCTGACCGCGGGTAGCGATGAAAGAAACCTGTTGGCCTTCTTTCAGGCTTTTGAAGCCGTCGGATTGGATAGCTTTGAAGTGAACGAACAGGTCGTCACCGGATTGTGGAGTGATGAAGCCGAAGCCTTTTTCATCGTTGAACCACTTAACGGTACCGGTTTGGCGATTAGACATGGTGTAACTCCTTGAACAAAGATAACTGCGACACAGGAAGAACCCTGGCCGAGACTGAGTGCAAAGAGCAGGAAAAATTCTTGTAGATGGTTGGATCGAAATTCAACATATCGTGTAGAGATTCTCAGTGACACAAGCAGCACAGTGGCGCCACCTTAACCCTTTTTCCGGAACGTGCCAATGCTTCTTGCGAAGGTTTCTAAGATTTAGGGACCAGCGGTGTGACAGTTCGTCGCCAGCGCGCGTAAATACGGGGTGTTCGGCGAGAATTGCAGCGCGCACTTTGAAGAGGGCGGCGCGCCCGGTAAGATGCCGGACAGAATTTTTCCACCTCGCTATTCAGGACAGCCCGCCATGAGCATCAAATCGGACAAGTGGATTCGCCGCATGGCGCAGGAACACGGCATGATCGAACCTTTCGTCGAGCGCCAGGTGCGCGGCAGCGACGAGAGCCGGGTCATCTCCTACGGTGTCTCGAGCTACGGCTACGATGTGCGCTGCACCAATCATTTCAAGGTGTTCACCAACATCAACTCGTCGATCGTCGATCCAAAAAACTTCGATCCGGGCAGCTTCGTCGACGTCCACAGTGATGTCTGCATTATTCCGCCGAACTCCTTCGCCCTGGCCAGCACCGTTGAATACTTCCGCATTCCGCGCAACGTATTGACCATCTGCCTGGGTAAAAGCACCTACGCACGCTGCGGCATCATCGTTAACGTGACGCCGCTCGAGCCTGAGTGGGAAGGTCACGTGACGCTGGAATTCTCCAACACCACCAACCTGCCGGCGAAAATCTACGCCAACGAAGGCGTGGCACAGATGCTCTTCCTCGAATCCGATGAAGAGTGTGAAGTTTCCTACAAGGATCGCGGCGGCAAGTACCAGGGCCAACGTGGCGTAACGCTGCCACGTACCTGATTCGTCCATCCGGCGGATGCCGGGAATTCTTTGGCGGGCAGACACTCTATGGGGTGTACTGCCCGTTTTTGTTTCAGCAAATGCGGGCCTTCGCCGAGGAGTGCTTTATGAAGATCGATCCGCATATCACTGCCGAACTGGCAAGGCTTGAGCCCAATCAGATTGGCGTATTGGCCTGGTCCTTGTTGGCACACCCGCCTATCAACATGGCCGGCGGAATTCCTGGTCAGCCTGATCCAGATACCCCCAATGAGCAACCGACCGAGCCGGGCGAGCCAACGCTTCCGGACGAGCCACCACCGGCGCCAGTTGCCTGATTAATTACCTGCTTTTGTAGGAGCAGAGCTTGCTCGCGAAGCGATTTGTCTGATTCATCGATTTTGATTGGACGAACGCTTTCGCGAGCAAGCTCTGCTCCTACAAGGGCGGGGTGTGATTAGTTGATGGGCCAGATTTCGTTGTCGCCGGTGACAAAGATTCGGCATTGCTCATCTTTTTCAACCGGATAGCCGCCGGTAAACGCTCCGAATGCCGGTAGCAGGCTGATTCGCTCGCCCAGTCTGAAACAGGCTAATCGTAAACTTTGCCGCCCTTTGCCAAACAACCGGTAAACCGGGTGGACGTGGCCGGCCAATACATGCCGCTCCGGGTGCGGATCAGGCTCGTGCTGAAGCGCAAACGGCCCTAAGAGCAGCGGCTCCGGCACCACGCGAATGTTCAGCGACGCCGGTGGATCCCCCGCGCGTTTGTCGTGATTGCCGCGAATCAACGTCATCGGCAGATCCGCATGACGCTCACGCCATTGCGCCAGCGCATTCAGCGTACCGACCGCATGCGAGCCCGGCCCGTGCAGGAAATCCCCCAGAAAGATCAGTTGCCGACACGGCAGCACGGCCAACAACTGGTCGATCACCGCAATGTTGCTCGCCGTCGTACCCTGCGGCACTGGTTGTCCGAGGCTGCGATAGGCCGCTGCCTTGCCAAAATGCACATCGGCGATCAACAACGCCTCTTGCGCTGGCCAGTAGAGCGCCTTTTCCGGAAGTAACCACAACTCCTCGCCGGCCAAACGCACGGGATACGCCGCGTTCATGACGATTTACCGTTGTCGGCAGACTTCTCCAGATCACCGACCATGCGCCTGATCCGGTCAGCGAGTTTTTCCGAGCTCATGCTTTCGCGCATGCGTTCCACCAGCAGCGGGAACCCGAGCGGCGTAGGACGTTTGATCTGATGCACATCGAGTTTCATCCCGTTGATCCGCTCCAGTGTCTGTTCCAACCGGCGAATATCCAGTTCTTCGCGTAGGACTTCTTCCCCGGCCTGGGCGAGCAACAGGTTGTCGGCGTCATATTGTTTGAACACTTGAAAAAACAATCCGCTCGAAGCCTGTACCTGCCGGGTACTTTTCGGCGCGCCGGGATAGCCGGCGAATACCAACCCGGCGATTCGGGCGATTTCCCGGAAACGGCGCAAGGCCAATTCACCGGCATTGAGACTGGCGAGCACATCAGCCAAAAGATCCGCAGGGTCGAGCAATTCAGCGTTGAGGTGCTGCGACCAATCCACCGGCGTGGCACTGAGCAGTTCCAGCCCGTAATCATTCACCGCGATGGAAAAGGTCACCGGTTGGCGCTGGCTGACGCGCCACGCCAACAGGCTCGCCAGCCCCAGATGCACCTGGCGACCGGCGAACGGATAGAGGAAAAGGTGCCAGCCCTCGCGGGATTTCAGTACCTCCGCCAGCAGATTATTAACCGTCGGCAAGCCTGACCAGCGGGCCTGAGTCTCCAGCAGCGGGCGCAGCGCCTGCATTTCCGGGCCGACGAATTCACCTTCGGCGGCCGCACTAAACCGTGCAACCACCGCTTGCGCGAGTTCATTGGAGAGCGGCATCCGCCCGCCATTCCAGCGTGGCACTGCCGCTTTTTTCACGGTGCTGCGTTTGACGTACGCCGTCATGTTTTCCACCCGCACCAATTCCAGCAAACGCCCGGCAAACAGAAACCCATCACCGGGTTTCAGTCGGGCGATAAAGCCTTCCTCGACGCTGCCGAGCTGCTTGCCACCGCCGCCCTTGCTCCAGAATTTCAGGTTGATGCTCGCATCGCTGACAATGGTGCCGACGCTCATGCGATGCCGCCGCGCCAATCGCGCATCGGGCACGCGCCACACGCCGTGCTCATCCGGTTCGACCCGGCGATAATCCGGATAGGCTGTCAGAGACATCCCGCCATGGCGTACGAAAGCCAGCGCCCACGCCCAATCCGCAGGCGTCAGGTCGCGATAAGCCCAGGCGGTGCGGACTTCTTCGTACAGCTCATCCGGTAAAAATCCGCCACCCAGCGCCATGCTGACCAGATGCTGTACTAGCACGTCCAGCGATTGATGCGGCGACAGGCGCGGTTCGATGCGCCGTTGTTCGACGGCGTCGCGCGCGGCAGCGGCTTCGATCAGTTCAAGACTGTGGGTCGGCACCAGCGTCACCCGCGAGGTGCGTCCCGGTGCGTGACCGGAGCGTCCGGCACGCTGCATTAAACGCGCAACGCCTTTGGCCGAGCCGATTTGCAGCACGCGTTCGACCGGTAAAAAATCCACACCGAGATCCAGACTCGACGTGCAGACCACCGCTTTCAACAAACCATCCTTCAAGGCTTTTTCGACCCAGTCACGGGTGTCGCGAGACAGTGAACTGTGATGCAACGCAATCAACCCGGCCCAGTCCGGCCGCGCTTCCAGTAATGCCTGATACCAGATTTCAGATTGCGCCCGGGTGTTGGTGAACACCAGCGTACTGGCGCAGGCATCGAGCTCGGCGACGACTTGCGGGAGCATCTTCAGACCGATGTGCCCGGCCCACGGAAAACGCTCAATGGACGGTGGGATCAGGGTGTCGACCTTCAGCGTTTTTTCGCTTTGTCCCTGAATACTCACGCCGCTGCCCTGTGGGATCAGCACGTGTTCGGCGTGGGATTGATTACCGAGCGTGGCGGACACCCCCCATACGATCAGATCAGGCTGCCAGCGGCGCAAACGAGCGAGCGCCAATTGCAGTTGCACGCCGCGTTTGTTGCCAAGTAATTCGTGCCATTCATCGACGACGATCATCTTTAGCGAAGCGAGCGCGGTCTGTGCGTCGGCACGGGCCAGTAGCAGGGTCAGGCTTTCCGGCGTGGTGATCAGCGTGGTTGGCAAACGTCGACCCTGCCGCGCACGTTCGCTGCTGCTGGTGTCACCGGTGCGCAGGCCGATGCTCCACGGGATTTGCAGATCATCGACGGGTGTTTGCAGGGCGCGCGCGGTGTCGGCGGCAAGTGCCCGCATCGGTGTGATCCACAACACGGTCAGTGGTTCGGCAGGTTGTTTGCGTTTGCGTAGTGGAGCATCGACGGGAAGGGTTTTGGCGAATCGATTGAGGGCGGCGAACCACACGGCATAGGTCTTACCGGCGCCGGTGCTGGCGTGGAGCAGACCGGATTCGCCGTTTTTGACGGCCGCCCACACCTGTTTCTGAAAGGCGAAGGGCTTCCAGTCGCGGGCGCTGAACCAGATTTTTGCGAGGTCGAGAGATTTCGCCATGCCGGCTGCGCGCGCTCTGGAGGGGTTCTTCCAGAGACCACGCTGACAAGCGAAAGGTTTAAAAACAACGCGAACCCCTGTAGGAGCTGCCGAAGGCTCGGGCCGCGATCAGACGATCTTTTGATTGTGAAAAACAAGATCAAAAGATCGCAGCCTTCGGCAGCTCCTACAGGGGAACCGGGGTTACTTGAGGTTGCCGCTGAGGAATTGTTTCAGGCGTTCGCTTTTCGGGTTGCCGAGCACGTCTTCGGGGGCGCCTTCTTCTTCGACCAGGCCTTGGTGCAGAAACAATACCTGGCTGGAGACTTTGCGGGCGAAGCTCATCTCGTGCGTGACCATGATCATGGTTCGGCCTTCTTCGGCCAGACCTTGAATCACCTTCAACACTTCCCCCACCAACTCGGGGTCAAGCGCCGACGTCGGTTCATCAAACAGCATCACCTCAGGCTCCATCGCCAGTGCCCGGGCAATCGCCACGCGCTGCTGCTGACCACCGGACAAAAACGCCGGGTACTGATCCGCCACCCGCGCCGGCAAACCGACCTTGTCCAGATAACGCCGCGCGCGATCATCGGCTTCCTGCTTGCTGCAACCCAACACCCGGCGCGGGGCCATGGTGATGTTTTCCAGCACGGTCATGTGGCTCCACAGGTTGAAATGCTGGAACACCATCGCCAGTCGCGTGCGCAAACGTTGCAGTTCATCGGCGTCGGCGACGTGCATGCCGTGGCGGTCGGTGACCATGCGGATGGTCTGGCCATCGAGGCTCATGGCGCCGTCGTTGGGTTGTTCGAGAAAGTTGATGCAGCGCAAAAAGGTGCTTTTGCCCGAGCCGCTGGCGCCGATCAGGCTGATCACGTCGCCGGTCTTGGCCTTGAGCGAAACGCCTTTGAGCACCTGATGGTCGCCATAGCTTTTGTGCAGGCCTTCAACGGTCAGTTTGTACATGGGACAGACATCCTCAAGGCGAAAGTAGGTAGCCGCTGCGATAGGCTTCGGCGCCCGCCACGTGGGCGATGACCATGCCCGCGGTGGCCATGCGGCGCAGCGAGCGGGCGTACATCAGCCCGGCAGTCGAGCTATGAATTGGAGTGATGCGGTCGTGGATCGGGTCGATGATTTCGGCGATCTGCTGCCCCGCTTCCAGGTATTGGCCGGCAACCGCCGTGTACACCAGCAAGCCGCCGACCGGCGTGGTAACCGGTTCCACGCCCGCCAGTGGTGTAGCGGGATACGGCAGCGGCGGTTGCGGTTTGGTTTCACCAACGATCGCATCGGACTGAATCAAGTAGTCGATCAACGCCTGGCAGTCGCGGCTGGCCATCGGGTGATTGACGTCACCCTGACCGCGCAACTCGACGGTCACCGAAAAACTGCCGAGCGGAATCTCGAAGTGTTCGCCGAAGCGTTCCTTCAGTTGCCACCACAGCAGGGTGAAGCATTCGTCGAACGACTGGCCGCCGGAATCGGTGGCCAACAGGCTCGCCTGGGATTCGATGTAGCGCGCCAGCGGTTCGACCTGCGGCCACGCTTCGGGTGTGGTGTAGAGGTGCACCACCGATTCGAAATCGCAGTGCAAGTCCAGCACCATGTCCGCATCGCAGGCCAACCGTTGCAGGGTCAGGCGTTGGGATTGCAGTTGCGTGGTGGCGGTCTGGCGGGCGAGGGCGTCGCGCAGATGGCTGCGGATCAGTTCGAGGTTGTGCTGCGGATCGTCGCTGAGCTTGCCCTCGATGGCGTTGCCGATCTCTTCACTGAGGTCGACGAACCAGCGGTTGAAATTCTGCCCGCTCTCCAGTTCGTAACGGCCCAGCGGCACGTCCATCAGCACTTGTTCGAGGCCGACCGGGTTGGCCACTGGCACCAGCACGATCTGGCTGCGCAGGCGGCCGGCGGCCTCCAGCTCCGCCAGTCGCTGCTTGAGGTGCCAGGCGACGAGCATGCCCGGCAGTTCGTCGGCGTGCAGCGAAGACTGAATGTAAACCTTGCCCTTGGCCTGCTCCGGGCCGAAGTGGAAGCTGTGAATCTGTCGCGCAGTCCCCGGCAGCGGGGCCAGCAAGTCATGGATCAGGTGGCGCATTGGCATCTCTTTTTTTCTGGGGCCGGTCCTAGTGAGTCGGGCCGAGGAAGGCCAGCCATCGGCGTTCGGCAAGGCGGAACAGGCCGACCAGCGCAAAGGTAATGGTCAGGTAGATCAGCGCGGCGATGCCGAACGACTGAAAGGTCAGAAAGGTCGCCGAGTTGGCGTCCCGCGCGACTTTCAGGATGTCGGGAATGGTCGCGGTGAAAGCCACCGTGGTCGAGTGCAGCATAAGGATTACTTCGTTGCTGTAGTAAGGCAACGAACGGCGTAAGGCCGACGGCATGATCACGTAGGCATACAACTTCCAGCCTGTCAGACCATAGGCCTTGGCCGCTTCGACTTCGCCGTGGTTCATGCTGCGGATCGCCCCGGCGAAAATCTCCGTGGTGTAGGCGCAGGTGTTGAGGGCGAAAGCGAGGATCGTGCAGTTCATCGCATCGCGAAAGAAGCTGTCGAGCAAAGGCTGCGCACGCACGGCGGCAAGGCTGTAGATCCCGGTGTAGCAAATCAGCAACTGGATATACAGCGGCGTGCCGCGGAACAGGTAGGTGTAGAACTGCACCGGCCAGCGAATGTAGAAGTGCGGCGACACCCGCGCGATCGACAACGGAATCGACACAAGGAAACCGATAACGATTGAGGCCGTGAGCAGCCACATCGTCATCGCCAGCCCAGTGATGTTCTGGCCGTCGGTATAAAGGAAGGCGCGCCAGTATTCCTGCAGAAGTTCGATCATCGTACGGCCTCCCGGGAACCGGCGGCATAACGGCGTTCGAGCCAGCGCAGAATGAAGTTCGACGCACTGGTGATCAGCAGATAAATCAACGCGGCGAGTACCAGAAAGTAGAACAGTTGATAGGTGCTTTTACCGGCGTCCTGCGCGGCTTTGACCAGATCGGCGAGGCCGATGATCGACACCAACGCGGTGGCCTTGAGCATCACCATCCAGTTGTTACCGATGCCGGGCAGGGCGAAACGCATCATTTGCGGGAACACCACGTAGCGAAAGCGCTGGCCGCGTTTGAGGCCATAGGCGGTGGCAGCTTCAACCTGGCCGCGCGGCACCGCGAGAATCGCGCCACGGAAAGTCTCGGTGAAATACGCGCCATAAATGAAGCCCAGGGTCAGCACCCCGGCACTGAACGGGTTGATCTCGATGTATTCCCATTCCATGTAGTCGGTCAGGGACGTCAGCCAGGTTTGCAGGCTGTAGAAAATCAGCAGCATCAGCACCAGATCCGGCACCCCGCGAATCAGCGTGGTGTAGAGCTGGGCGGGGAGGCGCACCAGTTTGATTTTTGACAGTTTGGCACTGGCGCCGAGCAGGCCGAGCAACACGGCCACCAGCAGCGACAACGCCGATAATTTGATGGTCATCCAGGTGCCTTCCAGCAGCAATGGACCAAAGCCCTTGAGGCTGAAGGCAGAGAGCCCCAGATTTTGCAGGAGGGTTTCGAACATAAATCAGCAACCTGAGCGGATGGAAAAGGCGCCCATCGAAGATGGGCGCCGAGGCATTATTTGCCGCTGTACAGATTCAGATCGCCAAAGTGTTTCTTTTGAATCTCGGCGTATTTGCCGTCATCGTGTAACGCTTTGATACCTTTATCTAAAAGCGCCTTCAGCTCAGTGTTACCTTTCTTAATACCGACAGCGGTTTTGGCTGGCAGCAATTCGTTGTCGACTGGCTTGCTGACGTCATAGTCGGCGCCCTGTGGCGACTTCAGGAAACCCAGTTCGGCTTGCAGCATGTCCTGGATACCGGCGTCGAGACGGCCGGAGGTCAGGTCGGAATACACCTGATCCTGGTTCTGATAGGCCTGGGTTTTCACGCCGGCCTTGTCCAGCACGGCTTTGGCGTAGGCTTCCTGAATGGTGCCTTGCTCGTAGCCAACGGTTTTACCCTTCAGCGATGCAACGTCGGCGGTGATCCCCGAACCTTTTTTCGACACGTAAGCCGTCGGGCCGGAGAACAGCTCGCTGGAGAAGTCGATGACTTTCTCGCGGGCCGGGGTCACGGTCATCGACGAGATCACACCGTCGAATTTGTTGGCTTTGAGGCCCGGAATCATGCCGTCGAAGTCACTTTCGACCCACTTGCACTTGACCTTCAGTTCGGCGCAAATCGCGTTGCCCAGGTCGATGTCGAAGCCCACCAGGCTGCCGTCGGCCGCTTTCGACTCAAACGGTGCATACGAAGGGTCAACGCCAAAGCGCAGCTCTTTGTATTCCTTGGCCAGCGCGGAGCCAGCGGCCATGCACAACGCCAGTGCAGAAAGGGTCAGCAATGCTTTTTTCATTATTCAATCCCTAAGAACCAATATGAGCGCTTGTGGCGCAGAATTATTGTTACTGGAACGCGTACGACCTATAGAAAGTAGCAATTTCCGAACCATAGTCCCGAACAAGTGTTTTAAAAGGTTGGGCGGGGAGGGATGAGGGCGATTGAATGCCCGGAAATGGGCACATGAATAACGCTGCACCAACCTGGTTCGATGTCATGGCAACAAACCATTGTGGCGAGGGGATTTATCCCCGTTGGGCTGCGAAGCGGCCCCCAGCAGTTCTACTGGAAGACCGCATACTCAGGTTTTACGACTGCTTCGCAGCCGAACGGGGATAAATCCCCTCGCCACAGGGTTTTGCGTTGTCACCGGGCAATGAATCAGGCCAACAGATCTTGCAAGGTCGCGAGGCTATCCGCTTCTTCCACGGTTTTATCCTGCCGCCAGCGCAACATCCTCGGGAAGCGCACCGCGATCCCGCTCTTGTGCCGCCGCGACAACGCGATCCCTTCAAACCCCAGCTCAAACACCAGACTCGGTTTCACGCTACTCACCGGCCCAAATTTCTCCACCGTGGTCTTGCGCACAATGCTGTCGACCTGACGCATCTCCGCATCCGTCAGCCCCGAATACGCCTTGGCAAATGGCACCAGCGCCCGCTGGCTCGACTCCGGCGGGCCGTCCCACACGGCAAAGGTGTAATCGCTGTACAAACTGGCGCGCCGACCGTGCCCGCGCTGCGCATAAATCAACACCGCGTCGACGCTGAACGGATCAACCTTCCACTTCCACCACACCCCCATGTCCTTGGTGCGTCCGACGCCATACAGCGAATCCCGCGCCTTGAGCATCATGCCTTCCACACCCAGTCGCCGAGAGGCTTCGCGCTGGCGGGCGAGGTCGAACCAGTCGCTGCCGGTCAGCACGGGGGAGGACAGCAACACCGGACTGTTACACCTTGGAATGACCTCTTCAAGTTGCGCGCGACGTTTGGCCTGCGGCTGGTTGCGCCAGTCTTCGCCCTGCCATTCGAGCAAGTCGTAGGCGAGCACCACCACCGGTACTTCTTCGAGGATTTTCTTGTCGAGGGTTTTGCGGCCGATGCGCTGTTGCAGCAGGGCGAACGGCTGCACCGCTGGCGGCTCTGTCGATTGCGGATCGAAGGCGTCTTCGGTGGTCGGGTGAGTGCTTTTCCACACAACGATTTCGCCGTCGATCACCGTGCCATCCGGCAAGCCGTGCACCAGCACATCCAGTTCAGGAAAACGCTCGGTGACCAGCTCTTCGCCGCGTGACCACACCCACAATTTGCCGTCGCGTTTGACCACTTGCGCGCGGATGCCGTCCCATTTCCATTCAATCTGCCAATTGCTCGCCGGGCCGATCAGCGCTTCAAATTCTTCAACCGGTTGCGACAACGCGTGAGCGAGGAAAAACGGATACGGCTGACCGCCGCGCTGTGCGTGCTCGTCGGCGGATTCTGGGGCGATCAGTTTCAGGTAACTGGCGGCGTTCGGGCGGTTCGACAGGTCGGTGTAACCCACCAGTCGCTGCGCCACGCGTTTGCTGTCCAGGCCAGCCATTGAGGCCAGCGCGCGGGTGACGAGCAATTTCGACACGCCGACGCGGAAGCTGCCGGTGATCAGTTTGATGCACAGCATCAGGCTTGATCGATCGAGTTGCGCCCACAGCGTTGGCAGTTGCCTGCTCAAAAACTCGGGTGTTTCACCACGCAGCGGCAGCAGCTTTTCTTCGATCCATTCGGCGAGGCCGGCTTCAGAGCTGTGCGGATTCTCCGGGAGCACCAGCGAAATGGTTTCCGCCAGATCGCCGACCGACTGATAGCTCTCCTCGAACAGCCACGGTTCGAGGCCCGACATTTCCACGGCAATCTCGCGCAGAATCCGCACCGGCACCAACTGCCGAGGCCGTCCGCCGGACAAAAAATACACCGCCCATGCCGCGTCTTGCGGTGCAGCCTGGGCGAAGTAGGCCTGCATCGCTGCGAGTTTGGCGTTGCTTGAAGTAGTGGCGTCGAGCTCGGCGTACAACTCGGCGAAGGCTTTCATGTGGGAGTCTCGGCGACGGTGGGTTCGGCGGCGATGTTGTCTTCCTCGTCATCGCCGTATTCGGTGTTGAAGCCTTGCGCGTCGAGGCCTTGCTCACGCAAGTGGCGCACCAGCACGCCGATTGAGCCGTGGGTGACCATCACGCGTTCGGCGCCGGTTTGATTGATCGCCCACAACAGGCCGGGCCAGTCGGCGTGATCGGAAAGAACGAAACCACGATCGACACCACGCCGCCGACGGGTGCCGCGCAAGCGCATCCAGCCGCTGGCGAAGGCGTCGCTGAAATCACCGAAACGGCGCATCCAGCTACTGCCGCCAGCAGAAGGCGGAGCGATGACCAGGGCTTGGCGCATGAGCGGATCGTTTTTGCTGACGTCGCCGGCGTAGATCGTCGGCGGCAGGTATACGCCGGCCTCGCGGTACACACGGTTCAGCGGCTCGACCGCGCCGTGGCTGAGGATCGGGCCGAGGCTTTCGTCGATGCCGTGAAGGATTCGCTGGGCTTTGCCGAACGAATAACAGAACAGCACGCTGGCCTTGCCGGCGGCGATATTGGCTGACCACCACTGATTGATTTCGCTGAACACCTGCGCTTGCGGCTGCCAGCGATAGATCGGCAGGCCGAAGGTCGATTCAGTGATGAAGGTGTGGCAGCGCACCGGTTCGAAGGGGGCGCAGGTGCCGTCCGGTTCGATCTTGTAATCGCCGGACGCGACCCAGACTTCGCCACCGTATTCGAGGCGCACTTGTGCTGAACCGAGCACGTGGCCGGCCGGGTGGAAACTGAGGGTGACGCCGTGGTGGGTGAGGCGTTGGCCATAGTCGAGGGTTTGCAGGTTGATGTCTTGACCCAGACGCGCGCGGAGAATCCCTTCGCTGGCGCTGCTGGACAGGTAATGCTGATTGCCGGTGCGCGCATGATCACCGTGGGCATGGGTGATCACCGAGCGCTCGACGGGGCGCCAGGGGTCGATGTAGAAATCACCCGCAGGGCAATAAAGACCTTCGGGACGCGCGATAACAAGGTCCATGGCGTGACCACAATGGGGGGCTTGTTAGCTATGAGGCTGGCGCTGGGCTGGAAGTTCTATCGACTTTGAAGCGCCACCCTCACCCCAGCCCTCTCCCGGAGGGAGAGGGGGCCGACCGAGGTGTCTGGCGAATGACATCGACCTGAAAAACCGGGTCGATTATGGTTTCGGCACTGCAGGAACCGAGCAAATCCCGGATTCAGCACAGCACCTTCAGGTCGGCATAGTTCTGCAGCCACCCCCAATCAGTCCCCTCTCCCTCCGGGAGAGGGTTAGGGTGAGGGGCTTTTGACGTCAGGTTTATTTCCCGGGAGTCAGGGTCAAACGGGTTTTGCCATACACCCGCTCAAAGTTCTGCGGCTGCATCGGCAAGCCGATGTATTGCCCCTTCAACCACTGATCAATCCCGTTCAGGTAATTCGGGCTCTGCGGATTGCCCGATTGCCCCGTACCGTTCTGCCCCATCAGCGGTTCGGTCTGGCCGAAGTCGACGATAAAGCGCATCGACGGCGCGCGCGTGGTGTTGAAGTCCTGACCCCAAGCGAATGCCGACGTGTTCAACGTGGTGTGATCGCCGCCCGCCGCCAATGGGCCGCGCACGGTCTGACCATTGCTGTTTTTCCAGGCATAGCTGTGCAACTTGCCCCACTGCCAGGCCCGGTGATCGCCGCCCAACTGACTGTCGCCAGCGCTGATCGCCGCCGCAAGGCTGCGGGCAAGAATCAGCGCTTTGTCTTCTTTCTGCGCTGTGCGGATGTCGTCCCAGAACGGACTGTCTTCACGCCCCAACAGATGATCGGCCTGTGCCGCGTAGGACAAATCGCCGTTGGCGATAAATGCTTTCCACGCCGGGCTCGATTCCGGGCCGAGTTCGTCGAGGAATATCTGCTTCATGCTTTCTTGCAGAAACAGCTCATAAATCGCCGCGTCCGCCGAGGTCGGGCTGAGCTTGCCGTCGAACGCCATCAACCGTGTGAACGCCTCTCGGGCCTTGCTGCGGTCGGCTTCCGGCAGGGCATCGATCGCCTGCTTCAGCGGCTGCTTCATGCCCGGCGCTTCGAAGACTTTCTTCAGCTTGGCGGCAAACGTGGTGGTCTGGTCGTATTGCATGGCGATCACGCTGCGGCTGTCGTGCTTGCCGCTGCCGGCCAGTTCGGCCAGGCGTTCGCCACGTTCCGGTGCGGCCCACGAATTCGACAGCTGCATGCCGTAACCGTGAGGAATCACGCGCTGGTTGGCGGTGCCGAGCCAACCTTGCGCCGGATCCTGATCGTAGGGGTGCAGCATCGGGTCGGCGTAACCGTCCCAGTCGTAACGACCTTCCCAGCCCGGCGAGGGCAGCAAACCTTCGCCTTCGCGACGGTTAGGGAAACGCCCGGTGACTTGCCAGCCAATGTTGCTCGCATCGGCGAACACCAGATTCAGGGCGATGGCGCGGATTTCACGGCTGGCGTCCGAGGCACGTTCCACGGTTTGCGCGCGGGTCAGATCGAAAAATGCATCCAGCGATTTATCGTCGGTGAAGCTCGGCGTCTGCAAAGCCAGCCCGTAGCCACTGCCTTGCGCCGCTGCCTGTGCACTGTTGAGCAACGCACCGTGACGGGTTTCGTACACCGCTTCGCGAATCGGTCGCTGACCTTTGACGAAGTAGGTTTCGTTGCGCACACCCAGCGGCTGCCATTTGCCGTTGACCTCGTAGGTCAGGCTGCTGCCCTGACGACGGATTTTTTCCAGGAACAGATCCTGGTTGTCGCCAAGCACGCTGGTCATGCTCCAGGCGACTTTGCCGTTGAAACCACCCAGTACGAGCGGCAAACCGGCAACGGTGACGCCGGCGGCTTGATATTTCGGTGCGCGGATCTGCACGAAGCTCCACAGCGACGGCGCGGCGAGCGGCCCATGGGCGTCGCTGGCGAGAATGCTTTTACCGCTGCGGCTGCGTTGCGGGGCGATCGCCCAGTTGTTCGAAGACGTCGCGCCCAAGAGGTTCAGCATCGACAGCTGCTGGCTGGCGCTGCTCAATTCAGTCAGGCCGGGGATCTGCCCGTTGAGCTTGAGGCCTTGCAGCTTGTCGGCTTCGGCCAGCGGCAGGTTTTCGTCCGGCGCCGACGGGGTGAGCCAGGCGAGTTTGTCGGTGGTCACGGTTTGCGCGAGCACCAGCGAGGAAATTTCTTCCGGCAGGTTGGCCGATTGGCTGAAGTTCAGCAGGGCGAAAATCAGCGCCGAATCTTCCGGTTTCCAGTATTCGGGTTTGTAGCCGCTGGAAGCGAGGTCGCCCGGCAGCTTGTCGGCGTAGCGGAACAGGTAAGCGTTGACGCCCCGCGCATAGACTTCAAAGAAACGCTTGAGGCGTGGCGACGAGGCCTTGTACAACTCGGCGGCGCTTTTCTTCAGATTGACCGCGCGCATGTAGCGGTCGGCGTCGAGCATCGAGGCGCCGGACATTTCCGCCAGACGGCCCTGAGCCAGCAGGCGCAGGGTGACCATCTGGTTGATCCGGTCGCTGGCGTGGACGTAGCCGAGGCTGAACAGTGCGTCATGGAAGGTATTACTTTCGATCAACGGCATGCCCATGGCATTGCGTCGCACCGAAACATTCTGCGCCAGGCCCTTGAGCGGTTGCACGCCGGAGGTTGGCGGGAGGGTGTCCTGAGCGTTCCAGGTCTGGCAACCGGACAGGCCCAAAACACCGGCCACTGCTGCGGCAACGCCGAACCGGGGAAGAAAATGAGTAAGGGCTGGCGAGGCCATGGCAAAGCTCCTGCGGGGGGTAGCGTCAGTAAAGGCGCTACGTTAGTGAGCAGGAGGGTGCCGCGCAAGCGGGGGTGGGGGTTATTTCAAGATTTGTCTGATAAACAGCAACCTGGAAGTCGAGTCCAGTACTTGTGGTGAGGGGATTTATCCCCGACGGGCTGCGAAGCGGCCCTAATCCGGTCAACGCGGTCTGACAGTTAAACCGCATTTGCAGGTTTTGCGACTGCTACGCAGCCGGTCGGGGATAAATCCCCTCACCACAGTTTTTACTCGACCGCCTTACAAATCAGGTCGGTTCAGGATTTCGGCGGATTGATCTTCTGCACCAGCGCATAGGCCTTCACCGTCGCCGGGCGATCCTTGATGTGGTTGAACCAGCGCTGCACATGCGGGAAGTCTTCAAGGTTCTGGCTCTGCCATTTGTGCGAGACGATCCACGGATAAATCGCCATGTCGGCAATGCTGTATTCACTGCCAGCAACAAACTCGTTATCCGCCAATTGCTTGTTCAATACGCCGTACAACCGCGCCGTTTCATCAATGTAGCGCTTGATCGCGTAAGGAATTTTCTCCGGCGCGAACTGGCTGAAATGATGATTCTGCCCGGCCATCGGCCCCAATCCGCCCATCTGCCAGAACAACCACTGCAACGCGGTTTGCCGCCCGCGCAGATCCTTGGGCAAGAACTGGCCGGTTTTTTCCGCGAGATACAGAAGAATCGCCCCGGATTCAAACACCGACAACGGCTCGCCGCCATCAACCGGCTGATGATCGACGATCGCCGGGATGCGGTTGTTCGGGGAAATTTTCAGAAAGTGGGGCTGGAACTGCTCACCCTGACTGATATTGATCGGGTGAACCTTGTAGGGCAGGCCGGCTTCTTCGAGGAACAGGGAAATCTTGTGGCCGTTGGGGGTGGTCCAGTAATACAGGTCGATCATGGAAAGCTCCAAATCAGAAAATGGCTTACGTGCGGACAGCAAACGCCAGCGTCAGGTGATCCCGTGTGCGTTCGATAGCTTGCCTGTTATCAGGAGGTGATGCTGAACTGCGCAGAATTCAATGACCCGCCCGTGAGAAAAATCGCCATGGAGCTTCAGGCCAACGCAGCACTGATCATCATCGACCAGCAAAAAGGCATCCTGCAGCCACGTTTGGGGCGACGGAATAATCCTCAGGCGGAAGAAAGAATTGTTGATCTGCTGGGGTTCTGGCGGCGCAGCGGACGGCCGGTGATTCATGTGCAGCATCTGTCGCGCGAACCGGACTCGGTGTTTTGGCCTGAGCAGGAAGGCGTGGAGTTTCAGCAACGGTTCTTGCCGCAGGACGCTGAATGGCTGATTCAGAAACAAGTGCCGGATGCGTTTTGTGCCAGCGGACTGGCGGCGCGTTTGCGTGAGGCGGGGGTTGGGCAGTTGATCATTGTTGGCGTGGCGACGAATAACTCGGTGGAATCGACGGCGCGTTCGGCGGGGAATCTGGGGTTTGATACGTGGGTGGCGGAGGATGCGTGCTTTACCTTCGACAAGGCCGATTATTTCGGCACGTTGCGGACGGCTGAAGAGGTGCACGGGATGTCGTTGGGGAATTTGCAGGGGGAGTATGCGACGGTGGTGAGTGCGGCGCAGGTATTGGCGGCGGGCTGAAATTGTTGGTGAATGTGCGGGCCTCTTCGCGAGCAGGCTCGCTCCCACAGGGGATTGCATTCCACCTGAAGGAACGCGGTCAACTGTAGGAGTGAGCCTGCTCGCGATAGCAGTTTGTCAGGTATTCATTAACTGACACACCGCAATCGCGAGCAGGCTCACTCCTACAATAAATGCATTCCAACTGAAGGAACGCGGTCAACTGTGGGAGCGGGCTTGCTCGCGAAGGCGTCAGATCAGGCGAAGAAGCTCTCCGCCCAGAGCATCACGCCCCGTGGCACTTCTTGAATTTCTTGCCGTTGCCGCATGGGCACGGGTCGTTGCGGCCGACGTCTTTCAGGGCGTTGCGCACCGGTTCCTGGTGGGCGTGGCCGCAGTTCGGGCCGTGTACGTGACCGTGGTCATGATCGTGGTGATGGTCATGATCATGATCGTGGTTGCAGTCAGGGCCATGGACATGAGGTTGCTGAGTCATCGGTGTTGCTCCGGAATAAAATCGGCGGGGATTATCACGCCATTGCGCTCAAGGTGCACGTAGTGGGCGATGAATAAACCGGTTTCCATTTCACCCTGCAATCGATAAGGAATCTGCTGGTCGGGTTTTTTCAGCAGTTTCACCACGTCTTTGACCTTCGGCCACAGGTTGGTGCGGATCGGCACCTTGAAGTACGCGCTGTGCTTCGGCCCGACGGTGAACCAGTGTTCATGCTCGCCTTCAGCCAACAGCATATCGCCCAGATGAATGCGGTATTCAAGGCCGCGCACGGTCAGGTCGCTGTCGTTGGGATTGTCGACACGAAAGTGCAGGATGAATTTCTGCTCGAGCAGTTTCGCCCGCACCACTTCGACGTTCACCAAGTGCACGGCGGGATCGACGCTGTCGTCGCTGAACCACGAGGCACAGCCGCCGAGGTTGAGGAACAGCGTGAGGATCAAGAATTGGAATGTGCGCCTGCAACCGAGCATGTGATAACTCCCTTTGGTGCTCAGTCTAGCCTTAAAAGATCGCAGCCTTCGGCAGCTCCTACAGGAGATCGCGTCCCCCGTAGGAGCTGCCGAAGGCTGCGATCTTTTGATCTCCAACCTCAAGCGCCGAAATACCCCGCGCAGCACTTCTTGAACTTCTGCCCGCTGGCGCACGGGCAACTGTCATTGCGCCCCAGTTTCAATTGCACTGTCGGGTCGATGAAATACCAGCGCCCGGCGTTCTGCACAAACGAGGAACGCTCGCGATGGCTGTGCTCACCCTGATCGTCGTGCCAGCGCGCAGTGAAGGTCACAAACGCATGTTCCGGCTGCCCACCAAAGACTTCCGAGTTCTCGACTTCCAGGCCGAGCCAGGTGCTCTGCGCGCTCCAGTTGCTGATCGACTGCCGATCCAGACCCGCTTGCTGAGCGGGCAGGGTGGTCGCCACCAGATAGTCGATCAGGCCCAGCACATAAGCGCTGTAGCGCGAACGCATCAAGGCTTCGGCACACGGCGCCGGCAGGCCGTCGTGATAATGGCCGCAGCAGGCATCCAGCAGGTTGCCGCTGCCGCACGGGCAAATGGCTGTACTCATTGCATTACCACCAGTATTTCCCGAAATTTTCCGGATTGGCCCAGAACCGCGCGTTGAGCCAGTCGGGGACTTGTTTGTAGTCAAGCAGATCGTAGGTGAACAGGGTTAACACTTGATCGTCGCGCTGAAAACGTTCGCTGGCTTGCAGGGCCAGCGAATAGAAATCGGTTTCCTGCCAGCCGCAAGCCGACAGATCTGCCAGTACCGCGATGCGGCTGGCATTTAAATTTCGAATCCCGCCCAACAGATTCAGGCCATCGCGCTTGGGCAAATGTTCCAGGCAATCGACCACCAGCGCCAGATCAAAACGCTGCGCAGCCAGCTCGGCGGGCAAAGCACCGGGGGCGGCGTGGGCGACAACGGAATCCGGGTGCGCCTCCTTGAAAGCAGTCAGGGCCGGGAATTCGCTGGCGCCGATCAACAGCAAACGCGCCGGCGCGTAGCGATCCAGCAAAGCGGCCAACGCCTGTTGCGGCGTGCGGGAAGAAATGGCGACGTTCATCGAAGCTCCTCAATCAGACCGCCAAGACTAGCCTGCCTGATCACGCCCGCAAAGAGCCCTGTCCCGCGACTTTGCGGCAATTGCGCCGAAGTCCTGTGAACACGGTCGCAAACAGCAGTGGCCTATTGCTGGCGGAGATTAAAACTCCGGTCTTTACTCCCTGAATCGGTTTCAAGCCGATCCCTCAGGAGAAAACCAGATGAGCATAGTGCGGACAGCATTACCTTTGATTCTGCTAACCAGTGTGTTGACGGGTTGCGCAGGTTTGCAGAAAACCGACTGGCCGACCTGTGCGGCGGTCGGTGGTGTCGTCGGGGCCGGTCTTGGCGCGACGGAAAGTTCGGCGTGGGCGGGCTACGGCGCGCTGATCGTAGGCGGTACGGCAGCGGCGTATTGCTGGGTACACGGTGATGGCGACGAAGACGGCGATGGTGTGCCGGACAGCCGCGACAAGTGCCCGGGCACTCCAAAAGGCGTGCAGGTCGATGCTGACGGCTGCCCACCACCGGCTCCAGCCCCCGTGGTTGAAGAAGCGGTAGTGGTCAAAGAAGAAACCATCGTTATTCGTGATGTGCACTTCCAGTTCGACAAAGCCACACTGACCAGCCCTGACAAACAAGTGCTCGATAAAGTCGCGACGCGCCTGAAACAGGAATCCTCGACTGCACAACTGACCGTCACTGGTCACACCGACAGCGTGGGCAGCGATGCCTACAACAAAAAATTGTCGGATCGCCGTGCGCACTCGGTGGTGGAGTACCTGATCCAGCAGGGCGTGCCACGTGCCAGCTTCGTTTCGGTGTCGGGTCTGGGTGAAAGCCAGCCGGTCGCTGACAACAAAACGGCAGACGGTCGCGCGCAAAACCGTCGCACCGAAATCAAAATCCAACGCTAGCCCCCTCGCATCCGCGGCTTGTGCAGTCGCGGATGCGGGTCTTTACTCCTGTGTAACCGGTATGGGCCGGTGACACAGGAGCTTTCAAATGAGTGTTTTCTCAAGGTCCGTCTTGCCGGTTCTGCTGCTAGGCAGTTTGCTCACCGGTTGCGCCACGCACAGCGATGGCACTGCACCCCTCAATCAACGTACGTGGCCGGTCTGCAGCCTTCTTGGCGGCTTGGTCGGTGGCGGTCTTGGCGCCATTGAAAGTGGCGGCTGGGCCGGTGGCGGCGCAGCGCTGGGGATTCTTGCCGGCGGACTGATCTGTTACGCCCAGGATGGCGATGAAGACGACGATGGCGTGTTCGACCGCCGCGACCGTTGCCCCGATACGCCGGCCAATACCCCGGTCGATCACCGTGGCTGCCCGTTGCCGCAATATCCAGTCACCGAAAAAACACCGGAGCCTGTGCCGCAAACGGAAGTCATCACCCTCAGTGATGCCGGCGATGTCTTGTTCGATTTTGACAAGTCTGACCTGACGCCTTCGGCCAAAGCCCAACTCGATACGCTGATGGACAAACTGCGTAATGCCGACGTGGTGAGCATCAAGGTCATCGGTCATACCGACAGCAAAGGTTCGGACGCTTACAACCAGGCACTGTCGGAACGTCGCGCCAGCAGTGTCGCTTCGTATTTGCTGAGTCAGGGTCTGTCGCCGAACAAACTCACCAGTGAAGGACGTGGCGAGAGTGAACCGGTGGCTGACAACGCAACCGATGAGGGCCGCGCGAAAAACCGTCGCGTGGAATTGCACATCAATCGTTAGGACGCGTCTGTAGGGCGCAGGCTAGAGCCGCCGGGCTTCGATCATCGTTGACCCGGCGGCCATTTGGCGACTTGTCTGGATTTTTTCTTTTCCCCTCTGGCTTATCCCCCGCAGAAGCCGTTACTGTGCGTCCAAAGAATAATTCGCAACACGGGGGAGCGTATGAAAGTGTTCTGGGGGCTGGGGCGGTTGTTGACCCTGCTGTTCTGCTGCGTGGTGCTGGCCAATCAACTGGTGCCATTCGTTCATCCGCTGCACCTGCTGGTCAATCTGGCTGGCGGTCTGTTGTTGCTGATCCACGTGCTCGAAGTGCTGCTGTGCAATCGCAGCCTCAAGGGGCGTCCACACCCTTGGCGTGACCGTGGCCGCATCCTGTTGTTCGGCGTATTCCACCTGCAAACCATCCCGGCCCCGGCCGCTCCGGAGGCTTCTTCCCATGCGTAAACTCTGCCTGCTCGCTGCATTCATCAGCCCTTTGGCCTGCGCCCAAGTGGTGACGGTTGAAACCAACTCGCTGATGCGCCTGCCCAACACTACCAGCACGTTGCAACTTGAACGGCTGGACGTGGCTGATTACGGCACGTTGCTGATTCCATCGAATGTGACCGAACTGACCGTGGGCGAATTGCGTCTGGGTCATGAAGCACGCATCGCCATCGTCCCGGCCGAACAGGCGCTGGAGATGAAAGTGGCGCGCGCTGAATTGAGCGAAGGCAGCCAGATCACCGCACGCGGTGCTCCCGGTACTTACGAAAAAGCCGCGCGTGCGGGGCGCAATCTGAATCTGCAATTCAAAGCGTTGAACGCGCCGCAACTGTTGGTCGATGCCCGTGGCGGCACCGGTGCGCCGGGGTTTGTCGGTCTGGATGGCGGCAACGGTGAAGACCCGGGCTGCACTTATGGTTCGGCCGGCCACGGTTTTGATGGCAGTGACGGCGCTGACGGCCAGCCGGGTGCACCGGGTGCGTTGGTGCGGCTGGAAGTGCCGCGTGAATTTCCTGCAGAGCTGATCAAGGTCAATGTGACCGGTGGCAACGGTGGTCCGGCAGGTGTCGGCGGCAAGGCAGGCAAGGGCGGCAAGTCCAAGGGCTGCCTGGTGTACCGCGCCGATGGTGGCAAGAACGGCAAGGCCGGGGCGGATGGACAGCCTGGGCCAGTGGGTGCGGCGGGGGCTGTGACTGTTCAGCGCCTGTAAAAGCAGACCCTAGCCCTCTCCCGGAGGGAGAGGGAGCCGACCGAGATGACTCACGCTATCCATGGCTGATTGTTCCCACGCTCTGCGTGGGAACACAGCCCGTGACGCTCCGCGTCACCGGACGCGGAGCGTCCCTTGCGGCATTCCCACGCAGAGCGTGGGAACGATCACGGCCTCGCCGCCGCAATCGCCACCAGCACCAACCCGACAATCAAATTAATCCCCACCACCCGGCGAATTCGCCCCAACACCGCCGCACCCGTCGGCCAGTCCTTGGCGTCCACCGCCGTGCGCAATTCCGGCAGCATCAGCCCTTGAATGCGGATAAACAGCGCCGTCATCACCACGTACAACCCGATCATCACCTGCACATATTTCGGCGCGGTTTCAAACCCGACCTGCTGCAGATGCAGCATGCCCACACCGCTGATCGGCAACAGGATCACCGCGACCCATACCCAGCGGAAAAAACCTTGAAACACTTCCACCCACAACGACAGCCGGGCAGGGCCGTCGAGGGCCTTCACGGCCGCGGGGCGCAAGACCATCCAGGCGAAAAACATGCCGCCGACCCACACCAGGGCGGACAGGACATGCAGGGGGTAGACGAGGCTAAAAAGTGTCATTGGGTTACTCCGTTCTGCGCAGGATCGATTCGCGGGGTATGATAGCCGCCGATCCAAACCACTGAAAATTTATCCAGCGTTTTTTGCGCCCGACACTCAATGATCAGCACTGAACTCAAAACCACGATCCAGGGCGCCTACTCGCGTTTTCTTGAAGCCAAGAGCCTCAAACCGCGTTACGGCCAGCGCCTGATGATCGCTGAAATCGCCAAAGTCCTCGGGGATATCGACACCGATGACGAAGGCCGGCGCAGTGGCGACCCCGCAATTGTTGCGGTGGAAGCCGGCACCGGTACCGGCAAGACCGTGGCCTACAGCATGGCGGCGATCCCCACGGCCAAAGCCGCCGGCAAGCGTCTGGTCATCGCCACGGCGACCGTCGCGCTGCAAGAGCAGATCGTCTACAAGGATTTGCCCGACCTGATGCGCAACAGCGGGCTGAATTTCACTTTCGCCCTGGCCAAGGGCCGTGGCCGCTACATGTGCCTGTCCAAACTCGACATGCTCTTGCAGGAAGGCCACGCGCAAACCGCCACCGCGCAGCTGTTCGAGGAAGAAGGCTTCAAGATCGAGGTCGATGAGGCCAGTCAGAAGCTGTTCACCAGCATGATCGAGAAACTCGCCGGCAATAAATGGGACGGCGACCGCGACAGCTGGCCGAATGCGCTGGAAGACGCCGATTGGGCGCGTCTGACCACCGATCACAGTCAGTGCACCAACCGTCATTGCCCGAACTTCGGCCAGTGCGCCTTCTACAAGGCCCGCGAAGGCATGGGCAAGGTCGACGTGATCGTCACCAACCACGACATGGTGTTGGCTGACCTGGCATTGGGCGGCGGCGCGGTACTGCCCGATCCGCGTGACACCATTTACGTGTTCGACGAAGGTCACCACCTGCCGGACAAGGCTATCGGCCACTTCGCCCATTACACGCGTCTGCGTTCCACCGCCGACTGGCTGGAAACCACCGCCAAGAACCTCACCAAACTGCTCGCCCAGCATCCGCTGCCGGGCGATCTCGGCAAGTTGATCGAGCAAGTGCCGGAGCTGGCGCGGGAGATCAAGGCGCAGCAGCAGTTCATGTTCAGCGCCTGCGAACAGGTCGCCGATTTCAAACCGGGCGAAGACGTCGAGGGCCGTGAGCGGCCGCGTCATCGGTTCGTCGCCGGGGTGATTCCCGAGCACATGCGCGAAATGGGCATCGAGTTGAAGAAAGGCTTCTCGCGCCTCAACGATCTGTTCACCCGTCTGACCGACTTGCTCAAGGAAGGCATGGACGGTGAGGTCAACATCGGCATCGCCAGCAATCAGGCGGAAGAGTGGTATCCGCTGTTCGGCAGCCTGCTGTCCCGTGCCTCCGGCAACTGGGAGTTGTGGACAGCCTTCACCGCCGAAGACCCGGAAGACAGCCCGCCGATGGCGCGTTGGCTGACTTTGGCCGAAAGCGGTTCGCTGTTCGACATCGAGGTCAACGCCAGCCCGATTCTGGCCGCCGAAACTTTGCGCCGCAGCCTGTGGAACGTCGCCTACGGTTGCCTCGTCACCTCGGCGACCCTGACCGCGCTGGGCACTTTTGACCGCTTCCGCATGCGCGCCGGTCTGCCGAAAAAAGCCGTCACCGCCGTGGTGCCGAGCCCATTCCATCACGCTGATGCCGGCGTGCTGCGAGTGCCGGATCTGAAAGCCGATCCGCGCGATGCTCCCGCGCACACCGCCGCGATCATTCGTGATCTGCCGGATCTGGTCGAAGGCTCGCGCGGCACGCTGGTGCTGTTCTCCTCGCGCAAACAGATGCAGGACGTGTTCGACGGCCTCGACCGCGACTGGCGCAAGCAAGTGTTCATTCAAGGCAACCTGTCGAAACAGGAAACCCTGAACAAGCACAAGGCGCGCGTCGATGGCGGTGATTCCAGCGTGCTGTTCGGTCTCGCCAGTTTTGCCGAAGGTGTCGACTTGCCGGGTGCCTACTGCGAGCACGTGGTCATCGCCAAGATTCCGTTCTCGGTGCCGGACGATCCGGTCGAAGCGGCGCTGTCGGAATGGATCGAAGCCCGTGGCGGTAATCCGTTCATGGAAATCTCGGTGCCCGACGCCTCGCTGAAACTTGTTCAGGCCTGCGGTCGTCTGCTGCGTACCGAAGAAGACCGCGGCACCATCACCTTGCTGGATCGGCGCCTGGTCACCCAGCGCTACGGCAAGGCGATCCTCAATGCGTTGCCGCCCTTCCGTCGTGAAATATCCTGAGACATCGGTGGGCAGTTTTGCCCGCCGTGTTGTCTATCTCTCTGTCATCGCTTTTCCATTGGCCATTATTGGTCGTTAGGGAGAACTCCGTTCTTATGATCCGCCGTTCGCTGCCTGCCGTTTTCGCCTTGATCTTCGCTGCCCCTCTGATGGCAGCGCCTGCCGGTCAGCAGACCCTGTTCAACTTTGTCCGCCCGGCGGACGTGGTCAAAGTCACCACCGAAAACACCGATCTGCCGCAAGCCAACGCTGAGCAAACCGCAGAAGGCGAAGTGCTGCGCCGGGTGACGTTCAACCCGGTGGCCCGTCCGACCCTGCGTCTGACCCCGCAGACCGGTGCCTGGGACTGGTCGCAGTCGGGCATGATGAGCCTGCGTCTGCAGAGCGCGATGAACTGGGCCGTGACGGTCTGTGTGCAAATCCAGAGCAATGACGGCCGCACACTGGTCAGCCGCGTCGATCTGCCGGCCGGCCCTGCGCAGACCTTGCTGGTGCCGCTGGTGGCGTCGACGCCGCTGAGCCAAGGCATGAAAGCCGGGCCGCCGATGCCGATGACCGTCGACGGTCAGCGCATTTTGCTGGCCGCGAGCAGCGGTGAGATTGATCGCAGCCAAGTGGTATCGGTGAGTCTGTCGATGGATCAGCCGAAAGTCGCGCAGAGCTTGCTGCTTGAGCGTTTCGGCGTGCAGGACGGCGAGTCGGTCAGCCAAGCGGTGTACGGCAATCTGGTCGACGCTTACGGGCAATCGACCCGCAGCAAATGGCCGGAAAAAGTCGCCAGCGACGAACAACTGAAATCCGCCGCCGCCAAGGAACAGCAACAGCTGAAAACCTGGCTGGCCGAGCGCGAGAAGTCCTCGCTGGACAAGTTTGGTGGCTGGAACAAAGGCCCGGCGTTCAAGGCCAGCGGCTTCTTCCGTACTGAAAAGCGTGACGGCCGCTGGTATCTGGTCACGCCTGAGGGGCATCCGTTCTACTCCCTGGGCGTCAACACCGTCAGCCCCGACGTCAGCCAGACGTACGTGGCAGGTCGCGAGTTCATGTTCGAATCCTTGCCGAAACCGGATGAGCCGTTGGCCAGTCACTTTGGTGAAGGCGACAACCGTGGCGGCAATGGTGTTGATCAAGGTCGTGGCTACGGCAATGGCCGCTGGTACGATTTCTACGGCGCCAACTTGCAGCGTGTGTACGGCGAACCGTGCAAAGCGGACAGCGCAGGCAAATCCGGCGTCGCTGCTGCGGCGAAGGCTGAAGCCACTGAAACCGCCGCCGTCAAAGCCGCAGAACCTGCCGCTGTGCCGGCAGAGCCGAAGTCAGGCGTCGCCGAAGCGGCCAAGACTGAAACCGTGCAAGTGGCCACTGAAAAGGCTGCCGCGCCGTGCAAAGCAACTATTAATGAGCAACAGTGGGCCAACCACACGCTCGATCGCCTGCAAGCCTGGGGCTTCAACACGGTCGGCAACTGGAGCGCCGATTCGCTGAGTGAAGCCGAGCGCGTGCCGTACACCTTGCCGCTGTCGATCGTCGGCGATTACACCAGCATCAGCACCGGCAGCGACTGGTGGGGCGGCATGCCCGATCCGTTCGACCCGCGTTTCGCCATGGCCACCGAGCGTGCCGTGGCCATCGCTGCTCGCGATCACCGCGACGATCCATGGTTGATCGGCTATTACGCCGACAACGAACTGGCCTGGGCGGGTCCGGGCGACGATGCTAAATCCCGTTACGCGCTGGCCTACGGTACGTTGAAAATGACCACCGACGTGCCGGCCAAACGTGCGTTTCTCAAGCAATTGCGCGACAAGTATCGCAATCAGGCGGGCCTGTCGAAGGCGTGGGGCATTGATCTGCCGGCGTGGGAATTGATGGAAGACCCGGGGTTCGTGCCGCCGCTGCCGAACCCCGAGCACCCGGAAATCGAGGCAGACTTCAAATATTTCCAGAAAGTCTTCGCTGACACCTACTTCAAGACCATCTCCGATTCGCTGAAATGGCACGCGCCCAACCAGATGCTGTTGGGCGGTCGCTTCGCCACCAGCACCCCGGAAGCCGTGGCGTCCTGCGCGCAGTATTGCGATGTGCTGAGCTTCAACATGTATACGCTCAAGCCACAGGATGGATATGACTTCGCTGCGCTGGGAGCTTTGGACAAACCGGTGCTAATTACCGAATTCAACTTTGGCTCGGCTGATCGCGGCCCGTTCTGGGGCGGCGTGACGCAACTGAGCAAAGAAGAAGACCGTGGCCCGGCGTATGCCAATTTCCTCAAGCAGGCACTGAGCGAACCGTCGATCGTCGGCGTGCACTGGTTCCAGTATCTGGATCAACCGGTGACCGGGCGTCTGCTCGATGGCGAGAATGGTCACTTTGGTTTGGTGGGCGTGACCGATCTGCCGTATCAGGGGTTTGTTGAAACCGTGCGCAAGAGCAATTTGCAGGCGATGGATCAGTTGGGTCAGCAGGCGCAGAAAGCCCCGGTGCATGAAGCTGAAGGTGGCCGCAAAGGCGAGGCCGGCAAGGGTGCGGGGGCCGGGCATGCGGGTGGGCATTCGGGGAATGGTCATTAAGGCGTGATACTGCGTTATCGTTCTTCGCGAGCAAGCTTTGCTCCTACGGATTAGCGCTGCCCTTGTAGGAGCAGAGCTTGCTCGCGAAGGCGTCAGTCGCCTCAACCCAAAATCTGAAATAACCGTCTAGCCCGCAGCTGTTCCCAAATCCCTCAAGGGCTGGAACAATGCGGGCCACTTTGTAGAGCGTTTTCGCGGGGGAGTTGCGGGTGCAGATTCAGGGACATTACGAGCTTCAATTCGAAGCGGTGCGCGATGCTTTCGCCGCGCTGTTCGAAGATCCCCAGGAACGCGGCGCAGCCTTGTGCATTCAGGTCGGCGGAGAAACCGTCCTCGACCTCTGGTCAGGTACAGCCGACAAGGACGGCGCCGAGGCCTGGCACAGCGACACCATCGCCAACCTGTTCTCCTGCACCAAAACCTTCACTGCCGTCACCGCGCTGCAACTGGTCGCCGAAGGCAAGTTGCAACTCGATGTGCCGGTCGCCCGCTACTGGCCGGAATTTGCCGCCGCCGGCAAAGAATCCATCACCCTGCGCCAATTGCTCTGCCACCAGGCCGGTCTGCCGGCGCTGCGAGAATTGCTGGCGCCGGAAGCCCTGTACGACTGGCAAACCATGGTCGACGCCCTCGCGGCGGAAACGCCATGGTGGACGCCGGGTACTGGCCACGGTTACGCGGCAATCACCTATGGCTGGCTGATCGGCGAATTGCTGCGACGTGCCGACGGTCGCGGCCCGGGCGAATCGATTGTCGCCCGCGTGGCCAAGCCGTTGGGGCTGGATTTTCACGTGGGTCTGGCTGACGAAGAATTCCATCGCGTGGCGCATATTGCGCGCGGCAAAGGCAATCCCGGCGATGCCGCCGCGCAACGTCTGCTGCAAGTGACTATGCGTGAACCGACTGCCATGAGCACCCGCGCCTTTACCAATCCGCCGTCGGTGCTCACCAGCACCAACAAACCGGAATGGCGACGCATGCAGCAACCGGCGGCCAATGGTCACGGCAATGCGCGCAGCCTCGCCGGCTTCTATGCCGGGTTGCTCGACGGCAGCCTGCTGGAAAGCGACATGCTCGAAGAGCTGACCCGCGAACACAGCCTCGGCGAAGATAAAACCCTGCTGACCCGCACCCGTTTTGGTCTGGGCTGCATGCTCGACCAACCCGATGTGCCTAACGCCACCTACGGCCTCGGCCCACGGGCGTTCGGCCATCCGGGCGCGGGCGGATCGATCGGTTTTGCTGACCCTGAGCACGATGTCGCGTTTGGTTTTGTGACAAATACCCTTGGGCCTTACGTTTTGATGGATCCGCGCGCGCAGAAGCTCGCGCGGGTACTTGCCACTTGTCTATAAAGCAACACCCGAGGTCTCTGCATCGGAACCTCGTGCAGTTTTTCGATTCAAAGCGACAGTTTATCCGGGCGAAAGTGCTCTGATTTTTCATTACTTTATTTTGTGGATTTTCAATGTCATCTAAAAAGACCCTCGCCCTGGCCCTGTGTGTAGCGATCACCGGTTGCGCACAGACCCCAAAAAACGATGCGGAAGGCACCAGCACCTGGTGGCCGTTCGGTTCCTCCGACAAAGTCGCGGCCAAAGAGCCAGCTCCAGCCCCGTTGAAACCTGCCGCAACCGCGCCGGTTGCCAAGTCTGAAAGCAGCAACCCTTGGTACTGGCCGTTCGGTTCCGATGACGAAGCCGTCAAAGCTGACATGAAAGCCGAAGTCGCGCCTGAAGCGAAAAAACCGGTCGCCGTGGCCAAGGCTGAGGCCGATTCGGGCGCTAAATGGTGGTGGCCGTTCGGCGCCAAGGACGATCAAACCCCTAAAGCCGTGCCGATGCCAGATCCGAAGGTAACCCAGGCCTGGCTCGACGATTACGAGCCGCGCCTGCGCGAAGCGGTCAAGGACAGCAACCTGCAACTCGAGCGCCGTGAAAACGTCTTGGTCGTTACCGCACCGGTAGAAGGTTCGTTCAACCCGGATCGCCCGGCCATGCTGTTGCCAGTCACCCTTGGCCCGTTCACTCGCGTGGCTAAAATCCTCGAAGCCGATCCGAAAACCGCTGTGCTGGTACTCGGTCACAGCGACACCAGCGGTTCCGCGCCAGCCAACGTCAAGCTGAGCCAGGAGCGTGCACAAGCCATCGCGGCGATTTTCCGCCTCAGCGGTTTGCAGCGTGATCGTCTGATGCTGCGCGGCATGGGTTCCGAAGCACCGCGTGCGGCCAACGACAGCGTTGAAGGTCGCGCCCTGAACCGTCGCGTCGAGATGCTGGTCACTCCGCAAAACACCATGGTTGCCCTGCTGAGCAAGTACAACATGCCAGCACCGAAACCCGTCACCATGGTGGCGGCGCAAGACGTCAAGCCAGTGGCTAAACCGGTAACTCCGGCTCCGGCCGCGAAGAAAGCCGCTGTACCGGCAACCAAAAAAGCCCCGGCGAAGAAAGCCGCTGCCAAAGCGCCTGCGAAAAAAGCCCCGGCCAAGGCACCGGCGAAGAAAACCACGCCAGCCAAAGCGTCGACCACCGACAAGAAAGTCGCGGCGACCGATACCACCAAAAAGTGATTCGCTAACGAAAGGAATGCGCCATGACCCAGGCTCTGGCAGATATGCGTCGTGATTACACCCGGGATGGTTTGTCCGAGGCGCAAGCCCCGGCCGAGCCGTTTGCGCTGTTCCACCAGTGGTTCGCCGACGCGGTGAAAACCGAGCAGGCACCGGTGGAAGCCAACGCCATGACCCTGGCCACGGTTGATGCGGACGGTCGTCCGCATTGCCGCATTCTGCTGCTCAAGGGCCTGGACGCGCAGGGCTTTACCTTCTTCACCAATTACGAAAGTGCCAAGGGCCAGCATCTGGCGGCGAATCCGTTTGCCGCCATGACGTTCTTCTGGCCAACCCTAGAGCGCCAGGTGCGCATCGAAGGGCGCGTCGTGAAGGTCACGCCGGAAGAATCCGATGCGTATTATCAAGTGCGTCCGCTGGGCAGTCGTCTCGGTGCCTGGGCGTCGCCGCAAAGCCGGGTGATCAACGGCCGTGGTGAACTGGAAGACTTGCTCAAAGCGACTGAACTACGTTTCTCCGACAGCCAGCCAGATTGCCCGCAACACTGGGGCGGTTACCGCTTGCTGCCTGAGCGCATCGAATTCTGGCAGGGCCGTCCGAGCCGTCTGCACGATCGCCTCAACTACCGTCTGCAGACCGGCCAATGGTCTGTTGAACGTCTGGCACCTTAAGCAGTCTACCGAGCGAGATAGTTTGTCGCAGCGGCATTGAGCCACTGCGGCAGATCGCGGCGCTTGATCTTCTGCGCCCGAGCGCTCGCCAGTTGCTCGAGCATGTAGGCGCGTTTACCTTCATCCTTGCCGGCCATCGACAGCGCCAGGTCGCGATCCATCCAGCGTTTGATCCGCACGTACAGCCACCCGTGGAAGTACAGCCCGGCGAGCGTGGTGACGACTATGATGAAGTAATCCATGAAAATCCTTGGGGGCGGTGGCGCAGGATCCGTAATTTGGCGCTACTGTAGGGCTCTAGAAGGAAACGTGCAGGCGTCTGTACCTCGCCTGAATGAAAGCAAATTTGTCCGGGCTGCGCCGTGACAGGCGTCAAGCAGCGGAGTTTAATGAATATATGTTCTTTTGGAGTTGATGCTATGCGTAAGTCTGTTCTGCTGGTTGCTTCCTTTTCCACGATGGCGATGTTGCTTACCGGCTGCCAATCGAGCCTGACCGGTGACTCCTACTCCCGTGACGAAGCGCGTCGCGTGCAGACGATTCGCATGGGCACCATCGAATCCCTGCGCCCGGTCAAAATCGAAGGCACCAAAACCCCGATCGGCGGCCTCGCCGGTGCAGCAGTCGGCGGCGTCGGCGGCAGTGCCATCGGCGGCGGCAAAGGCAGCATCGTTGCAGCGGTCATCGGTGCGGTGGCGGGTGGTTTGATTGGTTCGGCCACGGAAGAAGGTTTGACCCGTACTCAGGGTGTGGAAATCACCGTACGTGAAGACGACGGCAGCATGCGCGCCTACGTGCAGCAGGTTCAGGAGAACGAAGTGTTCCGTGTTGGCGAGCGGGTACGGATTTCGACTGTCGGCGGGACGAGCCGCGTTTCGCACTAAGCGATAGCGAGTTGTTGAAGAAAGCCCCGATCAGGTGACTGGTCGGGGTTTTTTATAGGAAATTTACTCGCTTCCATGACAACCCATTTGAAAATTGTACTTAGAGTCGTAGAAAGCTCGACCGATTAAAGCTTCCAATTGCTTTATCTGCTCTTGGTCTAGGTCATAACCAAAGATTTCGTCTTCGGGGTTGACCCAATGCATGATTATTCTGAGCCGCTCAATGTTTCCATCGGGAACGGGGATCTCGAAAACCAACCGATCTGTGCGTTTATTAAATGCCTCGACGGTGTGATTGAGCTTGAAATTGCCGTAAGTCATTCGATGCACACCAACTGAACTATGTGAGTTGCGTCCAAGAGCTTTTCTCCAGTCCAGTCCTCCAAAACTTTGATCTGCTCTTCGTCTAAATCAGAGCCATCGAACTCATCTTCAGGTTCTTGCCAGTTCATCAGCGCCTTCAATGCTTCCTTGTGATGCGCCGCGATCTCTACGGTAAGGAGCAAATCCTCAGTCGTTCGATCGAATACCTCTATGACATGCTTCATTTTTCTACTCTCCTTGTGGAATCGGCAGTCTTTGTTTGTTTCCCTGTTTTCGGGTCGTATTCTCCAAGATGTTTTCCTTGCTTGGTGTACATCTCAACCTTGCCATGCTGAGAGTCCCATTCATAAATTTTCCCCGATGCATCTTTCCAACGTCTTCGCTTTTTTCCTCCACCGCGAACGGAGGTTTTCAGTGGTGCAGGTTTTGCGTCTGGATAGGCCGGCAGCGAAGCAGGGGCGGGGTGGTATTTGAAATCGTTTGGAACGTTTAAGACTATATATACCGGTCTAACACCCGAATTAGCCGGAAAAACCAAAATGAAATCCCGGTACTCCGGCGGATAAACCGGATTAACCAGAATCCCGTCCGCCGCTTTCGTCGGTGGATACACCCAGATATGCGGCGCTTGCGGTGCAGCCTCCAGCGCCGGAATACCGAGAATGTCGGAGCCATCCACAGCAGGCGTCCAGATCAGTTCGACGTCTTCACCCAGATCCGCAATGAACTGGCTGCCGCGCGCGGTGAACTGCACGACATCAACCATTTCCCAATCACGATTCTTGCCGGTGTAGAAACCGTAACCTTTCAGACTGCCTTCGGCCTGTTGTTCGATTCTCAGCCGAACACGAGTTCGCGCCTGCTCAAGTCCGCGCAACTGCTCGTCGGTATACAGCGCACTGTCGCCAAGACTCGATGGCATGAACAGCGCGACCAAACCCACCAAAGGCGCAACGGCCGCACTGGATACCACTGCGGGCAGGGCTTCAAACACCGAACCCGCCAACGCCAGACTGCCAAACCCGGCCGGAATGGCGGTTGCACCGATTTTCTTGAGCGGGACGCCGCCGCTATCATCAGCCTCACGCGCGCCCAGCAAAATCAGCTCACCGTAGTCCTTCAGACTGTCAGTCGACACCATCCCCGAAGGATTGGTGTAGTCGATGATCGCGTCCGGCAATTTGCAGGACTTGGCGAATACGCAGCCGGCCCGAACGACATCGTCCTTTTTCGCCGCCACTTCCCGACCACGCTCGAAAGCCTCCTGCCGGGCCAGCATGGCGTCGTAAGCATTTTGTCTGGCGTCGCGGTCAGCCAGTTCACTGGCCGTCATGTAGCGGTAGGTGACGTGATGCCCGTCGCCTTGCGGAGGGTTGGAAACCCGGGGAATGTCCTTGTTGCCAGCCACTGATCGTCCTTTCGTTCATCCATCGACAGCCCCTCGCAAGGGACTGGGCAACGTTAACGAAGCGGGAAATTTGTGGCTGTAGGACGCGTCTCTAAAGACGTGGGGATTAGTCGCTGTGTATCAGTGAGGTACTGATCTGAAGAGGTTTAGAGCCATGAGTCCACAGAGAAGCCTGTTCTACCGACCTAAAGTAGTTTGTCGAGCACGAACTCTTTGAACCAAGGTGGTTGGGTGTCTGATTTGATTTCAATCAGCTCGCCATCAGTGATCTCTGCTATTTGCGTCAAGCCTTCACTACCTTCATCCGAGTTATCGAATATATAGGCCCGGTTTGAGGTCAGGATAGCTTCAGACAAAAGCTCAAGAGAGCGCCAGTATCGCGCTTCTATTTTTTCGGGAGGAACGCTGTGTCCGCCTTGGGACACACGATAGGCAACCCTGGCAATGTTGATCTGAGGATCAGCGGTAGCGACGTAGTAAACGTAAACCCGGTAGCCAGACTGATGGGCTTCGGCGAGCAGGCTGACTTTGTCTGAGGAGGACATGACTGTTTCGAACGTGAAACTGATGCGTTCCTTGATCAGAGACCTACGTATGAAGTCGGAGAGGGCGGATGCGACGTAGGAGTCGATTTCCGTATTGAAGAAGCTTAGGCGTTCGCCATCAATCGTAAGGGTATCGAGCTTTGCTAACGAACGAGGGGACTTCTTGAGTAGGGCATGCTCACGGAAGAAGTCGAAAATGCCTTCCTTGTGAGCCTCGATGCGGTAGGAGGTGAAATCAAAATAACCTGTATCTTTGATTGCCCGTTCTATGTCATCAGGATTTATGTAGTTTCCCAGCAAATGCGCGGGAACCAGTCGATTGAAAGTACTTTTTCCTGAGCCGTTCGGGCCTGCAAATATCCGTATTCTGGGTGTGCTCAAGAAGTGACCTGTTTTGAGGATTTGTTAATGTGCAGGCGAGTGCCGCTTTTCAGATTTCCATAGGTACCGATTGAGCGCAGTGCAACGGAAGTCTTCTCAGTCACTTCAAACAACTGGCCGTCTTTAGCGACGAGCACCACTGCGCCATTGGCGAGCGCCATCCTATAGGCGTTGTTGAAGGCCTTCAGAGCGATATCTGGAATCCGCGATTCCTGGACGGAAATCTGATCGTCCGTCATTGGGCGTTTTTCTGCTTTACGTGACATGGATGACTCCAGACAGTCGCTGCTGAAAAGGTGCTGCGGCAACGAAAGATATAGCACACTTGCAAGGTTTAGAGCCAAGCCCCTCTATAAGAGAGGGGCTCTGATTTTTGTAGAAAGATGTATCTCAGGCGTTTTGTAAGGTGTTCTTTCGACTCGCCGCCGCCGTCACCGCATAACCAATCAGCGCCGCTAGAATCGAGCCGGTCAGAATGCCCATTCGATCCATCCCGGCGTAGTCGCTCACGCCCGGTTCAAAGGCCAGCGAACCAACGAACAGGCTCATGGTGAAGCCGATCCCGCAGAGGATCGCCACGCCCATGACCTGGCCCCAGTTGGCGCCTTGCGGCAGGGCGGCGATGCCGACTTTGACTGCTAGCCAGGTGAGGCCGAAGACGCCGACGGTTTTACCGAGCAGCAGGCCGACCGCAATGCCCATCGGCACGTCGTGGGTGAAGCTTTCGACGGTGACGCCGCTCAGCGACAGGCCGGCGTTGGCGAAGGCGAACAGCGGCAGGATGCCGTAGGCGACCCACGGATGTAGCGCATGTTCGAGGGTCAGCAGTGGCGACGGCTCGGCGTTTTTCGTGCGCAGCGGGATGCAGAAGGCCAGGGTCACGCCGGCCAGCGTCGCGTGGACACCGCTTTTGAGCACGCAGACCCAGAGGATCAGCCCGATGATCATGTACGGCCCGAGCTTGACCACCCCGAGTCGGTTCATCGCCACCAGCGACGCAATGCACGCGGCCGCGAGGCCCAACGACAGAGTCGACAGTTCGCCAGAGTAGAAGATCGCGATGATGACGATGGCGCCGAGGTCATCGATGATCGCCAACGTCATCAGGAAAAGCTTTAACGATACCGGTACACGCTTGCCGAGCAGGGCCAGTACGCCGAGGGCGAAGGCGATGTCGGTGGCGGTCGGAATAGCCCAGCCGCTGAGGGCCGCAGGGTTGTCGCGGTTGAGGAACCAGTAGATCAGCGCCGGCACCAGCATGCCGCCGATGGCTGCGGCGCCGGGCAGGACGATTTGCGACGGCTTCGACAGCTGACCGTCGAGTACCTCGCGTTTCACCTCCAGGCCGATGAGCAGGAAGAACATCGCCATCAGGCCATCGTTGATCCACAGCAGCAGGGGTTTAGCGATTTTCAACGCACCGATCTGCGCCACCACGGGGGTGTCGAGCAGGCCGGTGTACAGCCACGACAGTGGCGAGTTGTTGATAATCAGAGCCAGGATGGCCGCGGCGATCAATAACAGACCGCTGGCAGCTTCCAACTGAAAGAAACGCGTGAAAGTGCTACGCAGAGGCAAGGTCGCTCTCCATCGAATCGTCAAAAAGGTGGAACACCCTAACCCGTACTGTTAGTTGTTAAAACAAAAGTTATATTCTTTTTTGTTATATGTCGTTACAGGCTGTCTGGCTCAAGCCACGGTGAGCCTAGCAGTTGCCTGACATATTGAGACTCAGCTGTATCTGTGCGGAATATAGGATTAATCCTAATCTGACGTACGAACCTTTTCAGGAGGCCAATCTCCTGCCCGATTCAACGAGAACACAGACCATGAGCGACAACCGACAGTGGGCCCGCGAAGCCATCCGCATCATCGAAGCGGACTTCCAGCGCAGCGCCGACACCCATCTGATCCCCTTGCCGCTGCCGGGTTTTCCGGGCATCGAGCTGTACTTCAAGGATGAATCCAGTCATCCGACCGGCAGCCTCAAACATCGCCTGGCCCGTTCGCTGTTCCTTTATGCGCTGTGTAACGGCTGGCTCAAACCCGGCGCGCCGGTGATTGAAGCGTCGAGCGGTTCGACGGCGATTTCCGAAGCGTATTTCGCGCGGATGCTCGGTTTGCCGTTTATTGCAGTGATGCCGGCGACCACCTCGAAAGAAAAAATCGCCCAGATCGAGTTCTATGGCGGCAAAAGCCATCTGGTAAAAGATCCGACGCAGATTTACGCTGAATCCGAGCGTCTGGCCCGTGAACACGATGGTCACTTCATCGACCAGTTCACCTACGCCGAGCGCGCCACCGACTGGCGCGCGAACAACAACATCGCTGAATCGATCTTCCAGCAGATGCGTTTCGAGACGCACCCGGAACCGAGCTGGCTGATTTCCAGCCCCGGCACCGGCGGCACCACCGCGACCCTTGGTCGTTACGTGCGCTATCGCCAGCATTGCACTCGCGTCTTGTGCGCCGACGCCGAGCGTTCGGTGTTCTTCGATTACTACCAGACTGGCGACGCGACTTTGCGTCTGGATTGCGGCTCGCGGATTGAAGGCATTGGCCGGCCGCGGGTGGAAGCGTCGTTCCTGCCGAAGGTGATCGATGCGATGGTCAAAGTGCCGGACGCCTTGTCGCTGGCGGCCATGCATTATCTGGCGCAGCGTCTGGGCCGGCATGTCGGTGGGTCGAGCGGCACCAATCTGATCGGCGCGTTGATGGCGGCGCAGCAGATGAAAGCGGCGGGGGAGTCGGGGTCGATCGTGGCGATTCTGTGCGATGGCGGCGAGCGGTATGCCGACACGTATTACGATCAGGATTGGCTGACGGCGCAGGGGTATGAGTTGAGTGGGTTGATTGAGGCGGTGGCGGCGAGTGCCGAGCGCGGTGAACCGCTGCCGACTTCAGTGCTACGTGCCAATATCTGACACAGCCCCTGTAGGAGCAAGGCTTGCCCGCGAAGGCGACAGATCAGTCAACTCAATGTTGAATCTTAATCCGTCTTCGCGGGCAAGCCTTGCTCCTACAAGGTTTTGTGTCAGTCAGTCAGTCAGTCAGGCCGAGGATGTCGCGTGCCACGGCCTCGGCAATCCGAATCCCGTCCACACCCGCCGACAGAATCCCGCCCGCATAACCCGCGCCTTCACCCGCCGGGAACAAGCCCTTCACGTTCATGCTCTGCAGCGTTTCGTTACGCGTAATGCGCAGCGGCGACGAGGTGCGTGTCTCGATCCCGGTCAACACCGCATCGTGCAGCGAGTAACCGCGAATCTGCTTCTCGAACGCCGGCAAGGCTTCACGAATCGCTTCAATCGCGAATTCCGGCAATGCCAGGGACAGATCGCCCATCGCCACGCCCGGTTTGTACGACGGCTCGACTTCGCCCAGTTCGGTCGAAGGAATGTCGTTGATGAAGTCGCCAACCAGTTGCGCCGGCGCCTTGTAATCGCTGCCGCCAAGGATGAACGCGTGGGATTCCAGGCGTTCCTGCAACTCGATCCCGGCCAGCGGGCCGCCCGGATAATCGACTTCCGGGGTGATGCCGACGACGATGCCGGAGTTGGCGTTGCGCTCGTTACGCGAGTACTGGCTCATGCCGTTGGTGACCACGCGGTTCGGCTCGGAAGTCGCCGCGACCACGGTGCCGCCCGGGCACATGCAGAAGCTGTAGACCGAACGGCCGTTCTTGGCGTGGTGCACCAGTTTGTAGTCGGCGGCACCGAGTTTCGGGTGGCCGGCGTACTTGCCCAGACGCGCGCGGTCAATCAGCGATTGCGGGTGTTCGATACGGAAACCCACCGAGAACGGTTTGGCTTCCATGAACACGCCACGGCTGTGCAGCATGCGGAACGTATCGCGGGCGCTGTGGCCGAGGGCCAGAACCACGTGTTTGGAATGCAGGGTTTCGCCGCTGGCCAGTTCGACGCCGACCAGTTGGCCGTCTTCGATCAGCACGTCGGTGACGCGTTCCTGGAAGCGCACTTCGCCGCCCAGTTCGCGGATCTGCTCGCGCATGTTTTCAACCATGCCGGTCAGACGGAACGTACCGATGTGCGGCTTGCTGACGTAGAGAATTTCTTCCGGCGCGCCGGCCTTGACGAACTCGTGCAGGACTTTGCGGCCAAGGAACTTCGGATCCTTGATCTGGCTGTACAGCTTGCCGTCGGAGAACGTGCCCGCGCCGCCTTCGCCGAACTGCACGTTGGACTCGGGATTGAGTACGCTTTTACGCCACAGGCCCCAAGTGTCCTTGGTGCGCTGACGGACTTCGGTGCCGCGTTCGAGGACGATCGGCTTGAAGCCCATTTGCGCCAGCAGCAGGCCGGCGAAGATGCCGCACGGGCCGAAACCGACAACGATCGGGCGCTGGCTCAGGTCGCTTGGCGCTTCGCCGACGAATTTGTAGCTGACATCCGGCGCCACGTTGACGTTACGGTCGTCGGCGAACTTGCCCAACACGTTGGCCTCGTCGCGCACTTCGAGGTCGATGGTGTAGATAAAGCACAGTTCGGAGGACTTTTTGCGCGCGTCGTAGCTGCGCTTGAACAAGGTGAAATCGAGCAAATCATCGCTGGCGATGCCCAGGCGCTGCACGATGGCAGGGCGCAGGTCTTCTTCGGGATGGTCGATTGGCAGCTTGAGTTCAGTGATTCGTAACATGGCGAGGATCCGGGTTCGCGGGGCGCACAACTGCGCCAAGGCGTTTGAAGGCCGCGATTATAAGCCGCAAAGGCCGGATCCGGTGAGGCTAAAACGCTCAGTCGTTGCGCGATCCGCCGAAATACCCGCAACCGCGCTGCACCTTGCCGTCGATACGCAACTCGGCGCTCATGTGCTGCACGCTGCCGGTGTTGCTGTCGATGCAGCGCTGCGGCGCGACCCACAATTCAATGCGCTGGTTGTTGGCTTCGCTGCTGAGATTGAAGCGACCGTCGCCCAATTGATCTTCAATGTATGGCACGGCGAGTGGCGGCTGGCCTTCACGGTCGATGACCATACCTTTGCCGCTGACCTTGACGTTCCACTCCGGGCCATGGCCGGCGGCACGCAGGATCAGCAGTTTGAAATTCGGATCATCACACGCGGTGCCGGAGCGCTCGACGCGATACAGCTGAGTCAGATCGAGGCGATCGCCGGAGACTTTGCCGCGAACATCGGCGAACAGCTTGCCTTGCTCGTCGGCGAGGGTGGCGGCTTCTTGCAGCACGCTGGTGCCGCCGATGTCGTTGACCACCAGTTGGCGCTGATCCTGACACGGCTGGAACACCAGTTTGCCGTCAGCGGCGGTCAGTTGCCCCTGCATCCGCGTTTGCCCGACGTGCGAGGCACTTTCACGCGGGCCATCGAACAACTGGCACGCCGCAAACAACGGCAGCAGGGCAACAAGGACTAACGAACGGGCAACACGCATCTTCGGCTCTCCAGACAAGTGTCGCCACGTTACGCAGCCTGTCAGTCAAATGCAAAAGATCGCAGCCTGCGGCAACTCCTACACCGAGTTACGCCGCCCGCCGACAAAATGCAAAACATCGCAACCCCGACACTCTCCTGTAGAAGCTGCCGAAGGCTGCGATCTCTTGATCTTACCACACATGAAACGTCTGCCCGGTCTGTAGCCCTTCAACACTCTTGGCGTAGGCCAACGCCACATCCGCCGCAGGAACCGGCTTGTAGCCACGGAAGTACGGCGCATATTTGCCCATCGCTTCCAGCAACACCGTCGGGCTGATCGAGTTAACGCGCAGGCCACGCGGCAACTCAGTGGCCGCTGCCCGCACAAAGCTGTCCAGCGCACCGTTGACCAGCGCTGCCGACGCACCGCTGCGAATCGGATCGTGGCTGAGTACGCCAGTAGTGAAGGTGAACGAGGCGCCATCGTTGGCGAATTCGCGGCCGATCAGCAGCAAATTCACTTGGCCCATCAACTTGTCCTTGAGGCCGAGGGCGAAGCTGTCTTCGCTCATCTCGCCCAGCGGGGCGAAGGTGACGTTGCCAGCGGCGCAGACCAGTGCGTCGAATTTGCCGGTCTGCTCGAACAGCTTGCGGATCGACGTGCTGTCACTGATATCCACATGGAAATCACCGCTGGTGCGGCCGATACGAATCACTTCGTGGCGTTGCGACAGTTCTTTGTCCACGGCCGAACCGATGGTGCCGCCGGCGCCTATCAACAGAATCTTCATCGAGCTGTACCTCAAGTGTGTGAACGAGGTTTCAGTCTAGAGTGGTTTTTTCTGTGGATAAGCGCACTAATAGGCAACCTTTGGTTTTCAAATGGAAACAATCCATGAGCGAAATGGATGATCTGGCGGCGTTCGCCGTGTTGATCGAAGCCGGCAGTTTCACCTTGGCGGCGCAGCAATTGGGCTGCAGCAAGGGGCAGTTGTCCAAACGCATCAGTCAGCTCGAAGCGCAGTTTTCCGTGGTGTTGCTACAACGCACCACTCGACGCCTGAGCCTGACGGCGGCGGGCGCTGCGTTATTGCCGCAGGCGCAGGCGCTTGTAGTCCAGGTCGAAAAAGCCCGTCAGGCATTGGCGCGGTTGAAGGACGACATGGCCGGCCCGGTGCGTATGACGGTTCCGGTGTCGTTGGGGGAAACGTTTTTCGATGGATTGTTGCTGGAGTTTTCGCATCAGTATCCCGAGGTGCAGATCGAGCTGGAGCTGAACAACAGCTACCGCGATCTGTCCCGCGATGGCTTTGACCTGGCGATCCGTTCAGAAGTGGCCAATGACGAACGACTGGTGGCCAAGCCGTTGCTGGCCTGGCAGGAAATGACCTGTGCGAGTCCCGCTTATCTGGATCGATTCGGCGAACCGGCGACACCACAGGCGCTGGCCGAGCACCGTTGCCTGCTCAACAGCCACTACAGCGGCCGCGAAGAATGGCTGTATCACCAACAGCACGAATTGTTGCGAGTACGCGTGTCCGGGCCGTTTGCCAGCAATCACTACAACTTGCTGAAAAAAGCCGCGCTCAGCGGCGCCGGTATTGCGCGATTGCCTTCCTATCTGTTGCAAGCGGAATTGGCTGACGGCCGATTGCGTTGGCTCCTGCGCGATTATCAGACGCGGCGCATGCCGATGTACCTGGTGCATCCGTATCAGGGCGGTTTGCCCAAGCGCACGCAAGTGCTGGCGGACTATCTGATTGGCTGGTTCAAACGCAGCGGCGAGGCGCTGGATCGACTCCAGCGTTAACGGTGATCCCCTGTAGGAGCTGCCGAAGGCTGCGATCTTTTGATCTTTCTTTTCAAGAGCAAAAGATCGCAGCCTTCGGCAGCTCGTACAGGGATTTTTGTTTAGCGGGAAAAACGGCGGGCGATCAGGTGATCGATCGACAACTTGCCCGGCCCGGTCGCCATCAGATACAGCAACACCGCCGCCCACGTACCGTGAGTCGGGTAAGCATCCGGGTACACAAACAGCTGAATGGTAATCGTCATCCCCAGCAACGCCATGGCCGAAAAGCGCGTAGCAAACCCAACCAGAATCAGCACCGGAAAGAAGTGCTCAGCAAACGCGGCCATGTGTGCGGCGATCTCCGGCGACAGTAGCGGCACGTGATATTCGCTGGTGAACAACGGAATAGTCGAATCAGCGAGACGCGGCCAGCCAAGCTGAAAGGTGCCGTCGATGAGGTCGATCGCCAGCCCCTCGATCTTGGTCTGCCCGGACTTCCAGAACACCGCTGCAATCGCGAAGCGCGCAATGAAAGCGATCAGGCTCTGGGGGATTCTCTCGAGCAGCGCAATGGCGCGAGTGATCAGGTTGTTCATGGCGTTACCTTATTGTTCAAGTGGGTGATGACGTTGCGCGCGATCAGCAAGGCCAGGGTCTGGCTGAGATCGAATTCAGGGCTGTTTTCGGCAGCTGCCAGCAGCGGCTGGCCGTTGATCAAATGGCGGATAAACACGCTGGCGCCATAATCGATGGCGAACACCTCAACCTCCAGACCGTTGCGCAGGATCAGCGCGTGCTGGCCCTGATGGATCTCGATGCCTTCAAGTGACGGTTGTTGCTGATGTGCAGCCCAGATCGCAACCACGGCATAAGCCGAATGGAGGAGGTGCAGGGAGGGATGAAGCGTGAAGCACAGATCGCTCAAGCCTTGCGGGGCGGCGAGTGCTGCGGTGATCTGTTCTGGCCGTACGGGGTCGGCGTCGGCGGCGTGATAGGCCTGCGTGCGCAGATGCTCAAGGCGCGCGACATCGGCCAGATAAGGCACGCTCGATGCCGGTTCGAAGGCGTCGATAAAATCCGCAAACGCTTCGCCATAGCGACTCATCAACGGACTCTGCGGCGGCTGCTGTTGTACGAAAGTGGCCGCCATGGCGCGGAAAAATTCCTCGCCGACCAGTTGCGCAACCACCGGATAACCGTCCGCCAGTGCGTTGATCAACGAGCTCTGCACATTGTTGCGGTACACCGCGAAACGACTGGCGGGATCGGCGCCGTTGCTGCTGCACAAACCGGCAGGGCAGGGCAGACGCACATCGAGCAGCGCGGCGCTGAATTCGCTTTGCGTGCTCATGGCCGACTCCCGGCGCACAGCAGCATTTCGTCTGCCTGCTGCGCTTCGGCCAGCAAGGTGTTGAATGAGGGCACCTGATTGTCCCGTTCGATCAAGGTTGCCATCGGACCGATACGATCCAGCGTCTGCCAATACAAGGCCCAAACGGCTTGATCGATCGGCGCGCCATGATCGTCAATCAGCAAACGATCACCCAGGTTGTCAGAATCTTCGGCAAACCCGGCCAGATGAATCTCGCCAACCGCGTGCAGTGGCAGCGCATCGAGATACGCCAATGGATCACGGTGATGATTTACGCACGACACATAGACATTGTTGACGTCGAGCAGCAGCCCACAGCCGCTGCGACGGATCACTTCATGGATGAAGTCAGGCTCGTCGTACGTTGAATGCTGAAACGCCAGATACGTTGCCGGGTTTTCCAGCAGCATTGGCCGTTTAAGAGTGTTTTGCACCTGATCGATGTGCGCGCAGACGCGGTTCAGCGTCGGCTCGTCGTAGGCCAGGGGCAGCAGGTCATTGAGGAACACTGGGCCGTGGCTCGACCAGGCCAGATGTTCGGAAAAGGAGTGTGGTTGATAGCGCTCAATCAGCTCGGCCAGACGTTGCAGGTGCTGAGTATCCAACGGCCCTTCGCTGCCGATGGACAAACCGACGCCATGCAGCGACAGCGGATACTGTTCGCGAATCAAACCGAGAAAGTGATGAAACGGGCCGCCGGCCACCATGTAGTTTTCGGCGTGAACTTCGAAGAAACCGATGTCCGGTCGGGTGTCGAGCACTTCACGAAAGTGCCCGGTCTTGAGCCCCAGCCCGGCACGGGGCGGGAGCCCGGTGAGGGCTGCCTGAGTGCGGGGGAGGGCAGGGTCGTCAGGTGTGAACATGATCGTCACTCAGGCAGGCCGTGAATCAGGACTTCGCTTTGAAAGCTTCCATCTGGCCGAAGCCGGTCGGCGAGGTTTTGCTTTCAGTCTTGGCGCAGGTGCCTTTAGGGACGAGCTTCCAGGCGTTGGCCTGGTAGTCGGTTTTCGCGGTGCCAGCGCAGGTGGTGCCGGCGCCTGCAGCGCAATCGTTCTTGCCTTTCATGGCCACGCCGAAGCATTTTTCCATGTCATCGGCCGCGTGGGCGGTAGAAACGGCAGCGATGCTCAGCGCAGAGCCGAGGGCCAGAACCAGCGCGGTAGCGGACAGGGTGCGGGTGGTAGCAGTCATGGTGTTTCTCCAGTTTCGGTCAGGGTTTTTACAAGCGTTTTTGCGCTTGCTTAACCCTCTAGAGAAAGGTCATGGCGATGCGTTACAGCGGGGCTTAAATCTTTTTGAAATCCACGGTAAACGCTCTTTCTGTAGGAGCAAAGCTTGCTCGCGATAGCGGTAGGTCAGGGATGAGGTTGATACTGACACTCCGCCTTCGCGAGCAAGCTTTGCTCCTACAGGAGATATATTTCAGGCATAAAAAAAACGGCCCGAAGGCCGTTTTTTTGTTGGGCGAATGCATCAACCGCCGAGGTACGCCTCGCGTACTTTCGGGTCGGTCAGCAGCGCTTCACCGGTGCCTTGCATGACCACACGGCCGTTCTCCAGAACGTACGCGCGGTCAGCGATTTTCAGCGCCTGGTTGGCGTTTTGCTCGACCAAGAATACCGTCACACCGTCCTTGCGCAGCATTTCGATGATGTCGAAAATCTGCTGGATGATGATCGGTGCCAGGCCCAGCGACGGCTCGTCGAGCAGCAGCAGTTTCGGCTTGCTCATCAGCGCACGGCCGATGGCGAGCATTTGCTGTTCGCCGCCGGACATGGTGCCGCCGCGCTGGTTGAAGCGTTCTTTCAGGCGTGGGAAAAGTCCGAGAACCTTGTCCATCTGTTCCTGATAGTCGCCCTTGTCGGTGAAGAAGCCGCCCATCGAGAGGTTTTCTTCAACGGTCAGACGGGCAAACACCCGACGACCTTCCGGCACCACCGCGATGCTTTTGCGCATGATCTGCGACGAGTCCTGGCCGACCAGTTCCTCACCCATGTAACGGATGCTGCCACTGTGCGCTTGCGGCGAACCGCACAGCGTCATCAGCAGCGTGGACTTGCCGGCACCGTTGGCGCCGATCAGGGTCACGATCTCGCCCTGACGGACTTCGACGTTGACGCTGTGCAGGGCCTGGATCTTGCCGTAGAAGGTGGAAACGTTTTCGAACTGCAGCATTTACGCTTCCCCCAGATAGGCTTTGATCACTTCAGGATTGTCGCGGATCTGTTCCGGCGTGCCGTCGGCCAGAGGCGTGCCCTGGTTGATCACGACGATGTGGTCGGAAATGCTCATGACCAGTTTCATGTCGTGTTCGATCAACAGCACGGTGACGTTGTGCTCCTCACGCAGCACGCTGATCAGCGCCTTGAGGTCTTCGGTTTCCTTCGGGTTCAGGCCGGCGGCCGGTTCGTCGAGCATGAGGATCCGCGGACGGGTCATCATGCAGCGAGCGATTTCCAGACGCCGTTGCTGACCGTAGGCCAAGGTGCCGGCGGTACGGTTGGCGAACTCTTTCAGGTTGACCTTTTCCAGCCAGTACTCGGCAAATTCCATGGCCTCGCGCTCGCTTTTGCGGAACGACGGGGTCTTGAACAGGCCGGCCAGAAAGTTCGTGTTCAGGTGACGGTGCTGGGCGATCAACAGGTTCTCGACCGCCGTCATGTCCTTGAACAAGCGCACGTTCTGGAAGGTGCGCACCACGCCTTTGAGGGCGATCTTGTGGCCCGGCAGGCCTTGAATCGGCTCGCCGTCGAGCAGGATGCTGCCACCGGTGGGCTGATAGAAACCGGTCAGGCAGTTGAACACGGTGGTCTTGCCCGCGCCGTTCGGCCCGATCAAGGCAACCACTTGTTTCTCTTTGACGGTCAGGGCCACGCCGTTGACCGCCAGCAAGCCGCCGAAGCGCATGCTCAGGTTCTCAACTTTTAAGATCTCGCGGCTCATTTTCGCAACTCCATGTGTGGGCGTTGCATCGGCAGCAGACCTTGTGGACGCCAGATCATCATCAACACCATCAGCGCACCGAACATCAACATGCGGTATTCGCTGAACTCACGCATCATTTCCGGCAACAGGATCATTACCACGGCAGCCAGGATCACACCCAGCTGCGAGCCCATACCACCCAGCACGACAATGGCGAGGATGATTGCCGACTCGATGAAGGTGAACGATTCCGGGGTCACCAGACCCTGACGGGCGGCGAAGAAGCTACCGGCGAAACCGGCGAACGCAGCGCCAAGGGTGAACGCCGACAGCTTGATGATCGTCGGATTCAGACCCAAAGCACGGCAGGCGATCTCGTCTTCACGCAGCGCTTCCCACGCTCGGCCGATCGGCATGCGCAGCAAACGGTTGATAACGAACAGCGCCGCCAGCGCCAGCACCAGGGCAACCAGGTAGAGAAAAATCACCTTGTTGATCGAGTTGTATTGCAGGCCGAAATACTCGTGGAAGGTTTGCATCCCTTCCGCAGCCTTGCGTTCAAAGGTCAGGCCGAAGAACGTCGGTTTCTCGATGTTGCTGATGCCGTTCGGACCGCCAGTGATGTCGGTCAGGTTACGCAGGAACAGACGGATGATCTCACCGAAGCCGAGGGTCACGATCGCCAGATAGTCACCGCGCAGACGCAACACCGGGAAGCCCAGCAGGAAGCCGAACGTCGCCGCCATCAGGCCGGCAATCGGCAGGCAGATCCAGAAGCTCAAGCCGTAGTAGTGCGACAGCAGCGCGTAGCTGTAGGCGCCGACGGCGTAGAAGCCGACGTAACCGAGGTCGAGCAGACCGGCCAGACCGACGACGATGTTCAGGCCGAGGCCGAGCATCACGTAGATCAGGATTAGCGTTGCGATGTCCACCGCGCCACGCGAACCGAAGAACGGCCACACCAGTGCACCGATGATCAGCGCAATGATGAAGTAGCGTTGCGTAGTCGGCAGGGTCAGGAAGTTGCTGGCCTTGGCCGGGATCAGCGGCATACCCGGCGAGGATTTCCACGCCTTGCTGATCTGCTGGTTGAACAGCACCCGCAGGAACATCAGCACCGAACAGATGGCGATGGTCGCCAGAATCATCGGACTGGTGTTATGCACTTCGAGGTTGATGCCGACGATGGTCAGTTTCAGTCCGAGTACCGGGTAGGCCACAGCCCACACCAGCAAGGCACTGAACAGTGCCTGTTTAAGATTCCTAGTCATACTTTCTCAACCTCCGGACGGCCCAGAATGCCGGTCGGACGGAACAACAGCACCAGAACCAACAAGCCGAAAGCCACGACGTCCTTGTATTGGTCGCCGAAGATATCGGCGCCAAACGCTTCCGCCACCCCAAGCACCAACCCGCCGAGCATGGCGCCGGGGATGCTGCCGATGCCGCCGAGTACTGCTGCGGTGAAGGCTTTGAGGCCGACGAGGAAACCGGCGTTCGGGTTGATCACGCCATATTGCATGCTCAGCAGCACGGCCGCGATGGCCGCCAGCGCAGCACCAATGACGAAGGTCAGGGCGATGATGTTGTTGGTGTTGATGCCGAGCAGGTTGGCCATCTTGATGTCTTCGGCGCAGGCGCGGCAGGCGCGACCCAGGCGAGAACGGGAGATGAACAGCGTCAGGCCGAGCATGGCGATCAGCGTCACCACGAACACCACGATTTGCATGTAGGAAATCAGCACTTCATGTGCGCCACCTGGCCCGAAGGAAATGTTCCCGGGGATCAGGTTGGGGATGGATTTGTCCTTGGAGTCTTGCGCCAGCAGAACCGTGTTCTGCAGGAAGATCGACATACCGATGGCGGAAATCAGCGGGATCAGACGGTTGCTGCCGCGCAGGGGGCGGTAGGCGATCCGTTCGATGCTGTAACCGTAGGAACTGGTGACAACGATGCTCGCAATGAAGGCCGCGGTCATCAACAGCGGGACGTTGTCGATTCCCATCATGGCCAGCCCGGCGATGGCGATGAACGCCACGTAGGAACCGATCATGTACACCTCGCCGTGGGCGAAGTTGATCATTCCAATGATGCCGTAAACCATCGTATAGCCGATGGCAATCAGGGCATACGTGCTGCCAATGGTCAGACCATTAACCAGCTGCTGGAAGAAGTGATAGAGGTCAGGCATTACAACGCTCCTAAAAACCTGATACGCATTTCACTGGTGGAGTCATTTTCCCGCCCGGCCCCGTGGATCTATATCCACTTCGAATCCGGGTTTTGCCAGCGAACCGCTGATGACGGTTTTGAGATTTTCAGGTGGGGAGACTGGCGGATCACGCCAGCGCGGCCCATACATTCGTAAAACAAAGCCCACGGCACGCCGTGGGCTTTATTGGCAGTCAGTCAGGCAGCGCCTTACTGAGGGGCTACTTCAGTTTTTGGTTTGCCGAAGTGCCACTCGTAAACCACAAATTTGAAGTCCTTCAGGTCGCCCTTGGCGTCGAAGCTCAGGTCGCCAGTCGGGGTTTTGAAGGTGCCAGCGTGAATGGCTTCAGCCACTTTGGCCGGGTCTTCGCTCTTGGCAGCGGTGATACCGCCGGCAATCACTTCAACAGCCGAGTAGGAAGGGAACACGAACGGACCGCTCGGATCTTCTTTTTTCGCTTTGAATGCATCAGCCAGGGCGATGTTGGCCGGATCCTGATCGAAGGATTTCGGCAGGGTTACCAGCAGACCTTCGGAAGCGTCTTTGGCGATCTGCGAAATCGAGTCGTTACCCACGCCTTCCGGACCCATGAACTTGGCTTTCAGGCCTTTTTCAGCCGATTGACGCAGGATCAGGCCCAGCTCCGGGTGGTAGCCGCCGTAGTAAACGAAGTCGACGTTGGCTTGCTTGAGCTTGGCGATGATCGAGGAGAAGTCCTTGTCGCCGGCGTTGACGCCTTCGAACACGGCAACTTTCACGCCTTTCTTCTCAAGGGTCGATTTGACGGCGGTGGCGATGCCTTCACCGTATTGCTGCTTGTCGTGCAGCACAGCAACGATTTTCGGTTTGACGTGATCGGCAATGTAGTTACCGGCGGCAGGGCCCTGGGCGCTGTCCAGACCGATGGTACGGAAGACCATTTTGTAACCACGGGCGGTGATGTCCGGGCTGGTGGCGGCCGGGGTGATCATGATCACGCCTTCGTCTTCGTAGATGTCCGAAGCCGGTTGAGTGGAGCTGGAGCACAGGTGACCGACCACGAACTTGACGCCGTCGTTGACGACCTTGTTCGCTACCGCTACTGCTTGTTTCGGATCGCAGGCATCGTCGTATTCAACGGCTTCGAGTTTCTTGCCGTCGACGCCGCCCTTGGCGTTGATTTGCTCGATGGCCATTTTCGCGCCACTGAACTGCATGTCGCCGTATTGGGCTACTGGACCGGTCTTAGGGCCGGCGATACCGATTTTGATGGTGTCAGCTGCGAACGAATGGCTGGCAACCCCGGCCAGAACCATAGCGGCAAACAGTTTGGAAATCTGCTTAGTAGCCTTAGTCATAGTGCTCCACTCTTACTGTTGTATTTTTTTTGAGTTCTGGCGCCGTAGCAGCAGAACCGGGTCAGATATCTTTGCGATACCCTCCGGAAATGCCCCCGGCAACTGTACCGGTACAGTGTAGAGCGCCGGTTGTTAGCCTGGGAAGCGGGCGCCGAGGGGCAAAACCTGAGGGTGTCGCTTTTTTGAATGAAAAAGACAGAATTGCGGCGGGGCGTTCGTGGGGTTATGCCCCAATCAGCAGCATTCCTTGGCTTTCCTGCTCTTTTCGTTCGGTACAGCCTTTTGCAACCGGGTTTTGCTGACGGATCACCGACGTTATTATTCGCGTCGATTTCTTTTCCGGACAGTTCCCATGAATCAAGAACCTAGCACCCTCTATGCCAAGCTGCTTGGTGAAACCGCATCTATTACCTGGAAAGAGTTGGAGCCGTTCTTCGCCAAGGGCGCCCTATTGTGGGTCGACCCTGACCTGGATTTGATCGCCGCCGCCGAGGCCGTGGCGTCGGATGATGGCGAGAAAGTCGCCGCCTGGCTGGCCGAAGACAAAGTCGCCAAGCTGTCTGAAACGCGGGCGCTGGATCTTTTCGAACGCGATCCGCAACTGTGGGCAGTGGTGGTTTCGCCGTGGATTCTGATCCAGGAAAGGGCGGTCGCTGCGGACGTTGCACCTTGATGGTGCGTCCACTGGTCGGCGAAAAGTGTGTAGCGGAGTAGCGTGATGGCACGTTGCCGTGAAGAAAGGCCACAAGCGAGGGTGGCATCACGGTGACGTAAACGTAACGGGAACAGTTTAATAAGCAGCCTAACGGCTGCTTAATTGTTTCTGGATATTGGAAAGGCAAAATCTTCAGTGACTGTGCCGGCCCCTTCGCGAGCAGGCTCGCTCCCACAGGGGGAATGCATTCCAAATGTGGGAGCGAGCCTGCTCGCGAATGGGG
>NZ_JASCPK010000209.1:0-7766 GCF_029959385.1 Pseudomonas sp. PS01303 | reverse complement strand
GGTCTTCAGCGCTGGTGTCGCCTGACACAATGCATTCGCGAGCAAGCCCGCTCCCACAGTGTTTAGCGTGATGCTTACCCTACAGGCATAAAAAACGCCGCTCATCTCACGATGGGCGGCGTTTTTTATTGCGTTGTAACGTTAGGCTTGAACGACCGGGATGTTGGCGTTCGCAGCAGCTTCACGGAACTCGGCGATCTGGTCGAAAGACAGGTAGCGGTAGATATCGGCCGCCATGCTGTCGATTTTGCCAGCGTATTCCATGTACTCCTCGACGGTCGGCAGGCGACCCAGGATCGAAGCCACGGACGCCAGCTCGGCCGAAGCCAGGTAGACGTTCGCGCCGTCGCCCAGACGGTTCGGGAAGTTACGAGTGGAAGTGGACACCACGGTAGCGTTTGGTTCTACACGTGCCTGGTTACCCATGCACAGCGAGCAGCCTGGCATTTCCATGCGTGCGCCAGCCTTGCCGTAGATGCCGTAGTAGCCTTCTTCGGTCAGTTGGTGAGCGTCCATTTTGGTCGGCGGCGACAGCCACAGACGGGTTGGCAGCTGACCCTTGACCTGATCCAGCAACTTACCGGCAGCGCGGAAGTGACCGATGTTGGTCATGCACGAACCGATGAACACTTCGTCGATCTTCTCGCCAGCAACGCTGGACAGCAGACGGGCGTCGTCCGGATCGTTCGGCGCGCACAGTACAGGCTCGCTGATGTCGGCCAGATCGATTTCGATGATTTCGGCGTATTCGGCGTCAGCATCGGCTTCCATCAGTTCCGGGTTGGCAACCCAGGCTTCCATCGCTTGAGCGCGACGTTCCAGGGTACGCGCATCGCCGTAACCTTCACCGATCATCCAGCGCAGCAGGGTGATGTTGGAGTTCAGGTACTCGGTGATCGACTCTTTCGACAGCTTGATGGTGCAACCGGCAGCCGAACGTTCGGCCGAGGCGTCGGACAGTTCGAACGCCTGCTCCAGGGTCAGACCTTCCAGACCTTCGATTTCCAGGATGCGGCCGGAGAAGGCGTTTTTCTTGCCTTTCTTCTCGACGGTCAGCAGACCGTTCTGGATAGCGAAGTAAGGAATCGCATGAACCAGATCACGCAGGGTGATGCCAGGTTTCATTTTGCCTTTGAAGCGCACCAGGATCGATTCCGGCATGTCCAGCGGCATAACGCCGGTGGCCGCAGCAAACGCAACCAGACCGGAGCCGGCCGGGAACGAAATGCCCATCGGGAAACGGGTGTGCGAGTCACCACCGGTACCGACGGTGTCCGGCAGCAGCATGCGATTCAGCCACGAGTGGATGATGCCGTCGCCCGGACGCAGGGAAACGCCGCCGCGGGTCATGATGAAGTCAGGCAGGGTGTGGTGGGTGGTCACGTCGATCGGCTTTGGATATGCCGCGGTGTGGCAGAAGGACTGCATCACCAGATCAGCCGAGAAGCCCAGGCACGCCAAGTCTTTCAGTTCGTCACGGGTCATTGGACCGGTGGTGTCCTGAGAACCCACGGTGGTCATTTTCGGTTCGCAGTAGGTGCCAGGACGGATGCCTTTGCCTTCTGCCAGACCGCACGCCTTGCCGACCATTTTCTGCGCCAGGGTGTAACCCTTGGTGCTTTCGATCGGTGCGTCAGGCTTCTTGAACAGGTCGAACGCAGGCAGACCCAGTTCGGCGCGAGCCTTCTCGGTCAGGCCACGGCCGATGATCAGCGGAATACGGCCGCCAGCACGGACTTCGTCCAACAGCACCGGGGTCTTCATTTCGAAGGTGGTGATGACTTCGTCAGTGCCGTGTTTGCAGACTTTGCCAGCATGCGGGTACAGGTCGATCACGTCGCCCATGTTCATGTTGGAAACGTCGAACTCGATTGGCAGTGCGCCGGCATCTTCCATGGTGTTGTAGAAGATCGGAGCGATTTTGCTGCCGAAGCAGAAACCGCCAGCGCGCTTGTTCGGCACGTAAGGAACGTCGTCGCCGAAAAACCACAGTACCGAGTTGGTAGCGGATTTACGCGAAGAACCAGTACCGACCACGTCACCGACGTAGGCGATCGGGAAGCCTTGACCGCGCATTTCTTCGATCTGCTTCATCGGGCCGATGGCGCCCTGCTGATCAGGAACGATGCCGTCGCGGGCCATTTTCAGCATGGCCAGGGCGTGCAGCGGGATGTCTGGACGCGACCAGGCATCTGGAGCAGGGGAGAGGTCGTCGGTGTTGGTTTCGCCGGTAACCTTGAACACGCGCAGGCTGATCTTGTCGGCCAGAGTCGGGCGGTTTTTGAACCACTCGCCGTCAGCCCAGGATTGCAGCACGGCTTTAGCGTGAACGTTGCCGTTCTTGGCTTTTTCCGCGACGTCGTGGAACGCATCGAACATCAGCAGGGTGTGCTTGAGTTGCGCGGCAGCGACTGGCGCCAGTTCGGCGTCGTCCAGCAGTTCAACCAGGGTCACGATGTTGTAGCCGCCCTGCATGGTGCCGAGCAGTTCTACAGCGCGTTTTTTGTCCAGCAGAGGGGAGGAAACTTCGCCCTTGGCCAGAGCAGACAGGAAGCCGGCTTTTACATAGGCCGCTTCGTCCACGCCTGGTGGAATGCGATTGGTGATCAGGTCAACGAGGAATTCTTCTTCGCCAGCCGGAGGGTTTTTCAGCAGCTCGACCAGGCCTGCTGTTTGTTCGGCGTTAAGCGGCTGGGGAACGATACCCAGGGCTGCACGCTCTTCGATATGTTTGCGGTAGGCTTCAAGCACAGTTATTACCCTCATCAGTGGTCCCAAATGGGTGTCCGGGACGCTCATCCCGAAATGGCCGTACTCATGCGCTGCGTGGCGTTGTGGGCCACTTAGCCAGAATTACCGACCATTCCTTACAGAAGCTGCTTTCAAAGTTTTACGCCTGCAGAACGGGGAGCTGATGAGGGTTGGCGTTGGGCTTTTCCCCGCTGGAAAAACCCTTCGCCAACACCGCTCTGAAGGAACGACTGTGCTCGTGACGCTTTGAAAACAGCTTCTAACGGACATTGGCGCCTTAAAAGGCTGGCTGATTCTACGGCAAAAAAAATTTAAAGGTAAGTTCACCCCTGAACTTTGAGGGGTGATGAATGTTAGACAAAGGGCTAACATGCCGACCTGTTCCGCGTTTCAGTGCCTTTGCCTACTTTATGCCCAATCAGACCATCAAGACCCCCTGCGTCGGCCTCTGCTCCACTGTTTACGGTGATCTGGTGTGCCGTGGCTGCAAGCGTTTCCACCACGAAGTGATCCATTGGAATGGTTACAACGAGGAGGAAAAACGTGCGGTGTGGTTGCGGCTGGAGCAATTGCTGTCACAAGTGATGGCGGGCAAGGTCGAGATTTTCGATTCGGCGCGCCTGCGCGAGCAGCTCGAACAGCGCAAGATCCGCTTCGTGCCGCATCAGTCGGAATATTGCTGGGCGTATCAGCTGATTGCCCGGGGGGCGCGGGTGATCATTAATCTCGACGCGTACGGGATGGTGTTGCTGCCGGAGTTTCGCGAGTGGAATCTGCCGGAATTGCGCGATGCCATTGATCGGGAATTTTTCCTGCTGTCGGAAGCGCATTATCAGCGCTACATCGCCCCCGGTTTCCTTAAAGACGCCTTTGGCGCCTGAAGATCAAAAGATCGCAGCGTGCCGCAGCTCCTACATGGGAATGCGTCCTACCTGTAGGAGCTGCCGAAGGCTGCGATCTTTTGCACTTAATGCTTCACCGCCAACTCCACCAAATGATCCTCAACCTCCTGCGGTTTGAGTACCAGCACATCACTCTCCAGCTCATCCAGCACCACTTCCGCCGTATTGCCGATCAGCGCCCCCGACAACCCGGTGCGCGCCACCGTGCCAATCACGGTCACCGCTGCCTGCAGCTTGTGCGCCATAAACGGAATCAACACATCCGCCGGGCCTTCTTCGATGTGCAGATGCTCGTCATCAATATCAAATTCCGCCTGAAACGCCCGGCATTGCTCGCGATAGCGCGCTTCGATGGTTTCGCTGAGCTGGAACGTCGGATCCGCCGCCGACAGCATTGGTGATGGATGCGCCGCGATCACATGCAGATGCGCCTTGGCCAGCGCGGCGATGTCGTAGCCGTGATCAATGATCGTATTGTGCAAATGCCGGTGCTCGCCATCGGCATTGCCGACATCGACCGCCGCCAGAATCACTCGGTCTTTCCACGAGGTCGACGTTTTCACCAGCAGCACCGGGGTAGGGCAGTGGCGCAGCAGTTTCCAGTCCGCTGGGGTCAGCAGGGCTTTTTTCAGTGAGCTGTCCGGGAAATGCTGCTTGATCACCAGTCCGCAGCCCTCGGCCTGCTGCACATCGATGATGGTTTCGTGCAGGCTCTCGTTCCACGCCTGTTCGGTGGTGGCGCTGTAACCGTCCGCCAGTAGCGCGGCTTTGAGCACGCCGAGCATGCCGGCGTGGTCGTGCTTCTTGTCGCAGACCAGCAGGTGCAGATGGGCCTGGGTCACGCCCGCGATCAACTTGGCGCGCTTGAGCGCCAGGCTTTCCGAATGTTCGGGTTCGATGACCACCAGAATGCTGCGAATGGCTTGCATGAGCGGAGTCTCCAGCAAAGAAAAGGCACGGCGTTGCACAACTATAGTTGCTGCCAGAACGTGCGCGACTTGATGCATATCAACGTCCGCCGCTGGTGGTCTTTGGACAGGCCGGTATAATCGGCGCCCTTCGCTCGAACACCTTTACCGTGAGCCCCATGATCCTTCCCGAAATCCACGAATTCCTTGGCTGCCGCACCCCCGACGCGTGGGTTCAGGCCGCACTGGCCGATCAGGAGACCCTGCTGATCGACCACAAGAACTGCGAGTTCAAGGCCGCCAGCACCGCGCTGAGCCTGATAGCCAAGTACCATTCCCACGTCGACCTGATCAACATGATGTCGCGTCTGGCCCGGGAAGAACTGGTGCACCACGAACAAGTCATGCGCCTGATGAAGCGTCGCAAGATCGAACTGCGCCAGCTTCACGCCGGCCGATACGCGTCGAGCCTGCGCAAAGTGGTGCGCAGTCATGAACCGGTGAAACTGGTGGATACGCTGGTGGTGGGCGCGTTTATCGAAGCGCGTAGTTGTGAGCGTTTTGAAGCGCTAGTGCCGCATCTGGACGAAGAACTCGGCAAGTTCTACTTTGGCCTTCTGAAAAGTGAGGCGCGGCATTTTCAGGGGTATCTGAAGCTGGCTTATCAGTACGGTGATGCCAAGGATGTTGAGCAGGTGATCGTGCGGGTTCGTGCTGCCGAGCAAGAGTTGATTGAATCGCCGGACGAGGAGTTCCGTTTTCACAGCGGTGTGCCTGTCGCGGCATAACCCTGTAGGAGCACGGCTTGCCTGCGATAGCGATCTCAAGGACGCATTCGCTGGCAAGCCATGCTCCTACCCAATCTGTTAAAAACTCTTAAGAGTATGAAACATCACCGATAACCGGCTTCCGCCCGAGAATGCCGCCATAATGTCGACCACTTCACACATGGGTTGGCAGACGGTCGTTATGGATAACCTGGGTTTCGGCAAAGTCCTTCTGGTGGAAGACGACGAGCGTCTCGCGGCGCTGATCGCTCACTTCCTCGAACAACACGGCTACGAAGCGCGCACGGTGCACCGTGGCGATCTGGCCGTGGCCGCTTTTCTTGAATTCAAACCGAAAGTGGTGGTGCTTGATCTGATGTTGCCGGGGCAGAGCGGTCTGCACGTGTGTCGCGAAATTCGCAGCGTGTCGGACACACCAATCGTCATTTTGACCGCCAAGGAAGACGACCTCGATCACATTCTCGGTCTGGAATCCGGTGCCGACGACTACGTGATCAAACCGATCAAACCGCCGGTGTTGCTCGCCCGCTTGCGCGCGTTGCAACGGCGTCAGGTGCCGGACAGTAGCGTGGTCAGTTCGCTGGTGTTTGGCCAGTTGAGCATCGACCGCAGTTGCCGCGAGGTGCGTCTGGCCGGTGAGATCATCGAAATGACCACCATGGAATTCGAACTGCTGTGGCTGCTCGCCAGCGCCGCCGGCAAGATTCTTTCCCGTGATGACATCCTCAACCGCATGCGCGGGATTGCCTTCGACGGGCTCAACCGCAGCGTCGATGTGTACATCAGCAAACTGCGCAACAAACTCAAAGACAATCCGCGCGAACCGGTGTGCATCAAGACCGTGTGGGGCAAGGGTTATCTGTTCAATCCGTTTGCCTGGGAGCTGTAGATGCTGCGCTTATTTCTCGGGTTGTTTCTGGTGATGACGGTGGGGCTGGTGCTGGCCCTGCAGACGGTCGAGCACACCTTCAACGCCTTGCTCGACAATCAGATGCAGGCCTACAACCGCGAGGCGGTGCGCGGTCAAGCGTGGTCGCTGGTCGAGCACATGCGCGATCAACATGGCGAAGCACGCGAGCAGCAGCTTGAGGCGTTGCGTCCGCACTATGGCCTGTCGCTGGGGCTGATCGAGGCCGATCAACTGAAACTGACCGACGAAGAAAAATCAGAGCTCGCGCAGAATCTGTTGGTGACCCGCGACAACTACACCCAGTTCATCAGCAACATCGACGGCGGTTCGCAGTTGCTCAGCATCAAACTGCCGCCCGAGCCGAGCCTGATGCCGTTCTACATCACGGCGGCGTACATGATGCTGGCGGTGCTGATCGGCATCGTGTTGTTCTTCTGGGTGCGCCCGCACTGGCGCGATCTGGAGAAGCTGCGGCTGGCCGCTGAGCGTTTTGGCGATAACGATTTGTCGGCGCGCATTCAGTTGTCGAAGCGCTCGAACATTCGTGATCTGGCGGAACACTTCAACCTGATGGCCGCGCGCATCGAAGGCCTCATCGCCAATCAGCGCGAGCTGACCAACGCGGTGTCCCACGAACTGCGCACGCCGATTGCGCGGTTGTCGTTTGAGCTTGATCAACTGAAGCAGCAGCCGGACGCCAGCCAGAGCCGTGAGCTGATTGCCGACATGTACGCCGACCTTGGCGAGCTGGAGGAAATGGTCTCGGAGCTGCTGACCTACGCCAGCCTTGAACGCGGTGCGACGGTGATCAAACGCGAGAATATTCAGGCGACCAATTGGCTCGACAGCGTGGTCGGCAGCGTAGCGCTGGAGGCGGAAGCGGCGGGCGTGCAGTTGCTGATTGGCGAATGCCGGCTCGACACGGTGCGCATCGAACCACGGTTTATGGCGCGGGCGGTGATCAACCTGCTGCGCAACGCGATTCGTTATGCCGAGCAAAAAGTCGAAGTGACGCTGGTGCGCACCGGGGATTATTACGAGGTGCGGGTCAACGACGATGGGCCGGGGGTTCCGCTGGAAGGGCGGGAGAAGATTTTCGAACCGTTCTCGCGGCTGGATGCCAGTCGGGATCGGCGCACGGGTGGATTCGGTTTGGGCCTGGCGCTGGTACGGCGCGTGTCGCAATCACATGGCGGACAGGTTGAGGTTGGGGAGTCGCCTTGGGGTGGGGCGTCGTTTCGGATGACGTGGGCGCATCTGGATTGATTCGCGGTGGTGGTCAGGGCCTCTTCGCGAGCAAGCTCTGCTCCTACACCGATCTGTGGCGCTCACAAAACTTGTAGGAGCCGAGCTTGCTCGCGAAGGCGTCAGCCCATTCAAAACAACTCTGACTGACCCACCGCCATCGCGAGCAGGCTCACTCCTACATGGGTTATCTGTCCTGTCCAAATATTGTAGGCACCACCAAACCCTGTAGGAGTGAGCCTGCTCGCGATGAGGCCAGCCC
>NZ_JASCPK010000208.1:0-7806 GCF_029959385.1 Pseudomonas sp. PS01303 | reverse complement strand
GCTCGCGATAGCGCTGGATCAGTCAGCAATGATGTTGAATGTGATGACGCTATCGCGAGCAGGCTCACTCCTACAGGGAGTCGTTATGGTCCATCAGTTGAGGTTGACCCTAGCGAACATCCGCCCTGAAAAGAAAGACAAAAATGCCCATCGGTTTGCGTCTCGACCGACCGGTCGATAGAGTCCCTCAGACTTTTAATCCACGGACGGAGAGCCCGCGTGTTTTCAGCCTTGCCCTTGAGCCGCTTTCGCCTGCCTGCCCTGACGCTGATCATCAGCGCCCTGACCCTCACCGCGTGCAACGCCCCGCCCTCATCGGTCATGCCGTTGGCACCGGAAGCCGCGTCGGGTTTCCGCACCGATCTGCAAACCCGTCACGCCAGCAAACACATGGCCGCCGCTGCCAATCCACTGGCTGCCGAGGCCGGTCGCGAGATGTTGCGTCAGGGCGGTTCGGCGATTGATGCAGCGATTGCGATGCAGGCCGTGCTGACCCTGGTTGAGCCGCAATCCTCCGGGATCGGTGGCGGCGCGATGATCGTGCTGTGGGACGGTAAACAGGTGCGCACCTATGACGGTCGCGAAACCGCGCCGGCCGGTGCGACCGAGAAACTCTTTCTGCGCCCTGACGGTAAACCGATGTCGTTCCCGCAAGCACAGATCGGCGGGCGCTCGGTCGGCACTCCTGGCGTTTTGCGCGCTCTGGAAATGGCGCATAAACAACACGGTCGCCTGCCATGGGCCAAGCTGTTTGAACCGGCGATCAAACTCGCTGAACAAGGTTTCGCGATTTCCCCGCGCCTGCATTCGCTGCTGGAATCTGATCCGGTGATCCGCAACTCGCCGGACATGGCCGCGTATTTCCTCAATGCCGATGGCAGCGTCAAAACGGTCGGCACACGCTTGCAGAATCCAGCGTTGGCCGCCGTGCTCAAACGCATCGCCAACGAAGGCGCCGACGCGCTGTACAAAGGCCCGATCGCTGAAGAAATCGTCGCCAAGGTTCAGGGCCACGCCAACCCGGGCAGCCTGTCGCTGAACGATCTTCAGCACTATCAAGCCAAAGAACGCGCGCCGCTGTGCACCGACTACAAGCGCTGGCAAGTCTGCGGCATGCCGCCACCATCGTCGGGCGGCATCGCCGTGGCGCAGATTCTCGGCACCTTGCAGGCGCTGGAAACCCGCGATCCGCGCTTGTCGCTCACGCCGCTGAAACCAGTGAAAACCGACAAACCCGCCGGCATCGAACCCGCGCCACAAGCGGTGCACCTGATCGCCGAAGCTGAACGTCTGGCCTACGCCGACCGCGCGCAATACGTCGCCGATACCGACTTCGTTCCGGTGCCAGTGAAAGGCCTGGTCGACCCGGGTTATCTGGCCAGCCGCGCCAGCCTGATCGGCGAGCGCAGCATGGGCACCGCCAAACCCGGCACACCACCGGGCGTGCAAGTGGCCTACGCACCGGATCGTTCGCCACTGCGCATCTCGACGTCACAAGTGGTCGCGGTGGATGACCTCGGCGGTGCCGTGTCGATGACCACCACCATCGAAGCAGCGTTCGGTTCGCACCTGATGGTTCAGGGTTTTCTGCTCAACAACCAGATGACCGACTTCTCCTTTATCCCTGAAGAGAACGGCCAAAAAGTCGCCAACCGCGTCGAGCCCGGCAAACGCCCACGCTCGTCGATGGCACCGACCTTGATCTTCGATCGCAACAGCGGCGAATTCCTCGCCAGCGTCGGCTCACCGGGCGGCTCGCAGATCATCGAATACGTGGCGAAAACCACCATCGGCCTGCTCGACTGGAATCTCGACCCACAAAGCGCCATCAGCCTGCCCAACTTCGGCAGCCGCAACGGCCCGACCGAACTGGAACAGGGCCAATTCAGCCCGGCGCTGATTCAGGCGTTGAAGGACAAAGGGCATGCGTTGAATGAAATCGACATGACCAGCGGCACCCAAGCGATTGTTCGGGTCAAGGATGCGCAGGGCAATGCAACGCTGGAAGGTGGCGCGGATCCACGGCGTGAAGGGGAAGCGTTGGGGGATTGAGGCTTACATGCAAGACGGAAAAGGCTTACCGGGAGGTAGGCCTTTTTTTATGCGGGAACGGAAGCTTCGGCCATGTCATGTCGCCTTTTCCTACCCCTGAAAATTGTACGCAGAGGTAGAGTGAGTCCGTTCGTTGAAATGGAGTTTTCCCCATGAACATGCGTCCGATTCACACCGAAGAAGACTACCGTGCGGCGCTCAAAAACGTTTCCGCACTTTTCGACAATGAACCTGAACCTGGTACGCCTGAAGGGGATTACTTCGAGGTAATGATCACCTTGATCGAAGCCTACGAAGCGAAGCATTTTCCTCTCGACTTGCCCTGAGACAGATACACCCAATGCGCTCAACGACTCGCCACCAAATGTGCGCCAAAAAGCAAATAGCAACCACCGGCCAGTCGATCCAGCCACTTACGCGAGCGTTCGTAAACACTCGCCACCCGGCGGCTGGCGAAAAACAGTGCGACGCTGCAATACCAACTGAATGACAGCGTGGCCATGGTCAGTACCGCCAGCGCCAGCAATAACGGCGGTATGTGTGCCGGCATTGCGGTAGCGAAGATGGTGGCGACAAACAGTGCCGATTTCGGATTGGTCATGTTGCCGAGAAAGCCTCGGGCATAGGCGCCGCGCAGTGTTTGCTGCGACGCGTCCACGGTGCCCGGCGCGATGGCAGCCTTGCGTTTGAATTGCTTGAGGCCGAGGTAGATCAGGTAGCAACCACCGGCGATCTTGAAACTGAGGTACAGCGTCGGAGCAGCGCTGAACAATGACTGGATGCCCAAGCCGCCGGCCAGTCCCCACAGTACCGTGCCGCTGGCCACACCCAGTGCGGCAACGACGCCATGGCGTCGCGAACGGCTGACGGCCAGTTGCGCGATGTTGAAGAAGTTCGGCCCCGGCGTGACCACGGCGACTGTCCACAACAGCGCCAGCGACAGCAATGGAGCGAGGTAGCTCACGGCAGAGATATCCATGGGGCATGTGCCTGATTGATTCGACAATGCCCACACCTTGCAACATCCCACCGCGTTTTGCCATGGGTTGGGCAGTGCTTTTAAACAGCCGGTTCGCCCTCCGGCACGCGGATCAGCAAGTCGCCGGGTTGGCAGTTGAGGTATTCACAAATGGCGTCCAGGGTCGCCAGACGCAAACCTTTGACCTTGCCCTGTTTGAGTAAGGACAGATTGGCTTCGGTGATGCCGATGGCGGCGGCCAGATCCTTGGATTTGACCTTGCGCAGGGCGAGCATCACGTCCAGTTGAATCACGATAGACATAGCGATCTCAAATAAAAGTACGGTTTTCGGAATCCACTTCGCTGGCCTGCGACAGGATACGCGCAATGATCGAAATACAGCCGGCCATGAACAGCGCGACGAAGGTGGACGCTGTGACGCTTAAGGTCACCATTCGCTCGCCCACGGGCGCATTTTGCGTAATCCACAAGCTGAGTATCGGCTCGCAAAGAAAATCCAGCAGCACCCAGAGCGCCACGGCGCGCCCGACCTTGCCCAGATGACCGGCGGCTTCGGCGGAAAAATACTCTCCCGTGGCGTAGCACTGGAACAGACGGCGCAGCGACTTCAAACCAAACGCCAGCGCGATCAGAGGAATACTCGACAGCACGATCGCGCCCAATGTTTGCCACCACGGAAACACTGCGGCGGCACTGGTCATGTCCGAAAGCTGACGATCGCTCAAGGCGAACCCCAGGCCCAAACCATCCTTGCTGGCCAACGTCGGGAACAGCCAGACCACAGCGTTGAGTACCAGCATCAGGATGATCAGCAGCAACGTGATCGTGGCCATACGGCGGCTGAATTGCGCGAGAGAAACGGAAGTCATGGAAAGCCTCACAGATTGAATGTGAGACAAACCATAGACGATTAAATTATCGCAAAACAATAATTAATTACTGCAAAACGTTAATTTATGTTTCATTTCGATGGATTGGCCTCCAGCACTTTGCCATCCAAAGCATCGCCAATGGTGAGGAAATGCCCGCCCGCCACATGGTGCAGCGTGCGCAATGAATCGTGGCCATCGAAATGCCAACGCCCTTCGCTAAACACGCGAGCATCGGCGTGCGCGGCAATCACTTCGGCGAGGAACAGATCGTACTGCTGATGATTGTGCGGCTCCGGCAACAAACGACATTCAAGCCAGGCGACGCAGCCGTCGAGCAGCGGCGCCTTAACAAGCTCCCCGGCGAAGGTTTGCAGGCCATACGCTTCGAATTTGTCGCGGCTTTGACTGCCAACGATGTCCAGACCGGAAGTGTTACCGACGGTTTGCACGATATCGGCCTGTTGCGCACACGGAACGTTGAGGACGAAGGTGCCCGAGGCTTCGAGCAACTGTCGCGTCCAGGTCGATTTGTCGAGTACGACGGCGACTTTCGGCGGCTCGAAATCCAGTGGCATCGCCCAGGCGGCAGCCATGATATTGCGCTGGCCGTCATGGGCGGCGCTGACCAATACGGTCGGCCCATGGTTGAGCAAACGGTAGGCTTTGTTGAGGGGAACCGGGCGGCGATGGTCGGCGCTCATGGGGATCTGCTCCGGGGAGAAAAGGAGCCGATTGTAGCGCCAGCAACGAAATATCTGCTGGTGAAAAACCTGTAGCTGCGGAACGCTGCGATCTTTTGATCTTGGCCCTCAACATCAAGATCAAAAGATCGCAGCCTCGTTTTACTCGACAGCTCCTACAGGGATTGGATGGATCTTCAGTTGGAAAGTTGATTGGCGAACTGGCCTACCGCGTTCACAACTTTCTGCGCACCGTCCTGAATCTCGACAATCACCGTGCCCGCCTCTGCCGCCAGCGCCAGCCCCTGTTCGGCCTGCAGCTTGCCGTCAGTCATAAGGGCCACAGCATTGCGCGCCATTTCCTGGTTCTGCCGCACCACGCCAACAATTTCGTCCGTCGCCTGACTGGTGCGCGAAGCCAGTTGCCGCACTTCATCGGCCACCACGGCAAAACCGCGCCCCTGTTCACCGGCACGCGCCGCTTCGATCGCCGCGTTCAGCGCCAGCAGGTTGGTCTGTTCAGCAATGCCGCTGATGGTTTTGACGATGGTGCCGATCACCAGCGACTGCTCGTTCAGCGCTTCAATGCCCTCACCCGCCGTCTGCATGTGTCGCGACAATTCGCGCATCACATTGACCGCCTCGGTCACCACCGTGGTACCGCGCTGCGCCGTGCTGTCGGTTTGTTGCGAGGTGCTGTAGGCAATGTTGGCGGCCTCAGCGACCGCTTGTTCGCGGTTGACCTGATCGGTGATCACCGTGGCGAACTTCACCACTTTGTACAGTTTGTTGTTGGCATCGACCACAGGGTTGTAGGACGCTTCCAGCCAGACTGTACGACCATGGCTGTCGACCCGTTTGAAACGCTCGGCGACAAATTCACCGTTGTTCAAGCGACGCCAGAAGTTCGCGTATTCGGCGCTGTTGTACTCCTGCGGCTCGCAAAACATCCGGTGATGTTTGCCCTTGATCTGCGCCAGGCTGTAACCCATGCCGCTAAGGAAACGATCATTGGCGGCCAGTACATTACCGTTGAGATCGAACTCGATCACGGCGGTGGAGCGCACCAGCGCGCCGATCAGGTTTTCGTGTTCACGGGAGGCTTCGATGGTGCGCGTCAGGTCACTGGCGTAGATCGAGATGTTCTTGATCCGCCCATCCGACGTGCGCACCGGCTGCACGATCGAGCGCAGCCACGCCTCTTCACCATTGCCGCGCAGCAAACGAATCGCGCCAGCGAAATGCTCGCCACGGTTCATGGCGTTTTTGAAGCGCTGATGAAACTCATCGGACTTCACGTGGGCCGGAACGATGTCTTCGATCGCGCGGCCAATCAGATCGTGGCTCTTGTAGAGCATTTCACTGAGGAAGTTCTGATTGACCGACTGCACCCGGCCGTCGGGCTCAAGGGTCAGCACCAGCATCTCGCTTTCCAGGCTTTCCTTTACTTGCACAAGGCTGGAGAGTTCTTCACGAAGAGCGGCCAGCTCTTGCTTCAAGCGTTTGTTGAACATGGGAAAGTACCGATGGACAGGTTAGAGAGCGGGATGCAGCCTAACCATCGGCCTTGCGCAGCGTTTCTGAAGAGCGCTTGAGACTCCTCAGTCAAAAATAGTTCGGACGTACGTTGTCAGGCAGTTCCGGCTACCTGACATTGTCCCGTGCGCGGCATCCGCGCGCCGAAATACGCCGCGCTGACGATACCGACCGCGCCCATCACCGCGCAGAACATCACGCAGATCCACGGGCTCCACGGCATCAGACCGATCAGCAACAGCGGTGTGATACTTGCCCACGCGGCGTAGGCAATGTTGTAGGTGAAGGAAATGCCTGACACGCGAATACGCGCCGGGAACAAACCGACCATCACCGAGGGCACCGCGCCCACCACGCCGCAGGCGAGACCCGCGATGGCGTAGGCGATGCCGATCCAGTCGCCGCCGCTGATCAGGCAACCGTAGAGCACGGCAATGCCCAGCGGCAGCAACAGGCTATAGAGCATGACCGTGCGCCAGGCGCCGATGCGGTCGACCAGCAACCCGGCGATCACGCAGCCAACATTGAGAAAGACGATGCCCAATGCACTGAGGCCGAAGGTGTGGCTGGCGGTCATGCCGAAGGTTTTCTGCATCATGGTCGGCGTGATGACGACGAACACCACCACCGCCGAGGTCAGCACGCAGGTCAGCAACATCGCCGGTAGCATCGCCAGTCGGTGTTCGCGCAACACCGTGCGCAACGGCAGTTCGACGCGCGCCTCGCGCTGCGCTTCCATGGCCATGAACACCGGGGTTTCGCTCAGCCAGCGGCGCAAATAGACGCCGATCACGCCGAACACACCGCCAAGCAGGAACGGATAGCGCCAGGCGTAATCGAGGATTTCTGCCGGGGTGAAGACTTGCGCCAGAAACGTCGCGGTCAACGCGCCGATCAGGTAACCGAAGGTCAGCCCGGCCTGGAGGAAGCCCAGCGCATAACCGCGATGGCCAGCAGGTGCATGTTCAGCGACGAACACCCAGGCACTCGGCACTTCGCCGCCGACCGCCGCGCCTTGCAGGATGCGCAGCGCCAGCAACAACAGCGGCGCGAAATAACCGATCTGCGCGTACGTCGGCATGATCCCGATCAGCAGGCACGGCAGCGCCATCATCAGGATGCTCAGGCTGAAGACTTTCTTGCGCCCCATGCGGTCGGCGAAATGCGCCATCAGAATCCCGCCCAGAGGCCGCGCCAGGTAACCGGTGACAAAGATCCCGAAGCTTTGCAGCAGGCGCAGCCATTCGGGCATTTCCGGCGGGAAAAACAGCTGACTGAGGGTCAGGGCGAAGAACACGAAAATGATGAAATCATAGATTTCCAGCGCGCCACCGAGGGCTGCAAGGCCGAGGGTCTTGTAGTCGGAGCGGCTGAACGGCGCGGGTTGCGCAGCGGAATTGGCAGTCATGACAAAGAACTCTGGCACAGGCAAAAAACCAAGGCGCACATGGTCTACGCAAATGGACGGATGGACAACCCGTTAGACCATAGTCCTGATTTGGAAAAACCTGCTCACAAAACGCCTCGGCTTGATTTACTGTTGGGGCCTGTCGGTTCGGGCAAACGCAGTTCCTGTAGGAGTGAGCCTGCTCGCGATGGCGCCAGGTCAGTCAATGCACATGTTGAATGAACGGACGCTATCGCGAGCAGGCTCACTCCTAAAGGGGATATGTGTTTCGCCTGCCA
>NZ_JASCPK010000207.1:0-7824 GCF_029959385.1 Pseudomonas sp. PS01303 | reverse complement strand
GGATTTATCCCCGTTGGCCTGCGCAGCAGGCCCGCTTGTAAGTCAAAAGCGGGGCTGCTTCGCAACCCAGCGGGGATAAATCCCCTCGCCACAGAGAACATGTTCAGCCTGAGAGCTTCTAAACCATAGACCCAGGGGTGGACGCGGCAGCGTAGAATGCCCCTCTGTTTCAATACCCGAGGTTGCAGTGGTGGATTTACCGCAGGGCTTCGTCCTGACCCGGCATTGGCGTGATACGCCGGCCGGCACCGAAGTCGAGTTCTGGTTGGCGACCGACGCCGGGCCGCGTCGTGTGCGTTTGCCGCATCAGCCGTCGGTGGCGTTTATCCCCGCTGAACAGCGCGAGGCGGCCGAACGCTTGCTGCACGACGAAAAGAACGTCGAACTGCGCCCCTTGGCCCTGCAGGACTTCGAACATCGTCCGGTGCTCGGCCTGTATTGCCAGCAACACGGCCAGTTGATGCGCCTCGAAACCGCGCTCACCCGCGCCGGCGTCGACGTTTACGAAGCCGACGTGCGCCCACCGGAACGCTACCTGATGGAGCGCTTCATCACCGCGCCGGTATTCTTCAGCGGCACAGCGGACGCCGACGGCACCTTGCTCAACGCCCACCTCAAACCCGCACCGGATTACCGACCGAAACTGCGCCTGGTCTCCCTCGACATCGAAACCACCGAAAATGGCGAGTTGTATTCCATCGCCCTCGAAGGCTGCGGCGAGCGTCAGGTGTACATGCTCGGCACCCCGAACGGCGACGCTAGCATCGTCGACTTCGACTTCGACCTCGAATACTGCGACTCGCGCACCGTCATCCTGAAAAAACTCAACGACTGGTTTGCACTGCACGATCCCGACGCGATCATCGGCTGGAACGTCGTGCAGTTCGATCTGCGCATCCTCCACGAACACGCGCGACGCCTCGGTGTGCCGCTGAAAATCGGCCGTGGCGGCGAAGAAATGCAGTGGCGTGAGCACGGCAGCCGCAATCACTATTTCGCTTCGGCAGCGGGGCGGTTGATCATCGACGGTATCGAATCCCTTCGGTCGGCGACCTGGAGTTTCCCCTCATTCAGTCTGGAAAACGTCGCGCGAACGCTGCTCGGCGAAGGCAAGGCCATCGACAACCCGTACCAGCGCATGGACGAAATCAACCGCATGTTCGCCGAAGACAAACCGGCGCTGGCCAAATACAACCTCAAGGACTGCGAACTGGTCACGCGGATCTTTGCCAAAACCGAGTTGCTGACTTTTCTGCTGGAGCGCGCCAGCGTCACCGGATTGCCGGCGGATCGCAGCGGCGGCTCGGTCGCCGCGTTCACCCATTTGTACATGCCGCTGATGCACCGACAGGGTTTCGTCGCGCCGAATCTGGGCACCAACCCGCCGCAGGCCAGCCCCGGCGGCTTCGTCATGGACTCACAACCAGGTCTTTACGAGTCGGTACTGGTGCTCGACTACAAAAGCCTGTACCCGTCGATCATCCGCACTTTTCTGATCGATCCGGTGGGCCTTATCGAAGGCTTGCAACACCCGGACGACGCTGACTCTGTACCGGGTTTCCGTGGCGCGCGCTTCTCACGCACGCGCCATTGCCTGCCGTCGATCGTCTCGCGCGTGGCTGAGGGGCGCGAGACCGCCAAACGCGAGCACAACGCGCCGCTGTCGCAAGCACTGAAAATCATCATGAACGCCTTTTACGGCGTGCTCGGTTCCAGCGGTTGCCGGTTTTTCGATACGCGGCTGGCTTCGTCGATCACCCTGCGCGGTCACGAAATCATGCTGCGCACGCGCAAGTTGATCGAAGAGCAGGGCCACGCGGTGATCTATGGCGACACCGATTCCACCTTCGTCTGGCTGCGCCGTCAGCATGGTCAGGAAGAAGCGGCAAAGATCGGCCAGGCGCTGGTCGAGCACGTCAATGACTGGTGGCGCGAGCATGTGCGCGATGAATACGGCCTGGAAAGCGCCCTCGAATTGCAGTTCGAAATTCACTACAAACGCTTTCTGATGCCGACCATCCGTGGCGCGGAGGAGGGCAGCAAGAAGCGCTACGCCGGCCTCGTCACCCGCGCCGACGGCAGCGATGAAATGGTCTACAAAGGCCTGGAAACCGTGCGCACCGACTGGTCGCTGCTGGCCCGGCAATTTCAGCAGGAGCTGTACGAGCGGATTTTCCAGCGCAAGCCGTATCAGGATTACGTGCGCGACTACGTGCGCAAAACCCTCGCCGGTGAGTTCGATGATCGGCTGATCTACCGCAAACGCCTGCGCCGCACCCTCGACGACTACGAACGCAACGTGCCGCCTCACGTGCGCGCGGCGCGGCTGGCTGACGACTACAACACGCAGCACGGTCGGCCACGGCAATACCAGAACGGCGGCTGGATCAGTTACGTCATCACCTTGGCCGGCCCCGAGCCGCTGGAAGTGCGCCGCGCGGCCATCGATTACGACCACTACATCACCCGGCAGCTGCAACCGGTGGCAGACGCGATTCTGCCGTTTGTCGACGACGATTTCTCAACCCTGATCGGTGGGCAACTGGGCCTGTTTTGAGTCGAGCAGTTGCAGCGTCCATTCATCGAGAATGCCGTGGAAGTAGCGCTCCAGCGCCTGTGCGAACAGGCTGTCGTCGGCGCTGAACTGCGCGAACAGTGTCATCGAAGAGTGAAATTTCAGGTCATCGGGATGACCGAAAATCTCCGCGATTGAACGCTGGCGCACGTTCAACACCAACTGCGTGCAGGTGCGCAAGCGGGCGCCGAGCAGTTCATGGTCGAGGTAGGCCTGCGCTTCTTCGGCCGAACCGATGGCGTAGCGTCGGGACATTTCACTGCCGCCCAAACCGGCGAACTGCGGGAAGACGAACCACATCCAGTGACTGCGTTTGCGGCCGTCTTCGAGTTCGCGCTGCACCCGCTCGAACACCGGGTCTTGGGCCAGCACAAAACGTTGCAGGTTGAACGGGTCGTTCTGATCCGTGCTTCTCATCGCGAAGCCCTCGCCAGTCGGCGGCTCAGACCATGGCCAGCCGCTGCTTGCGTTGTGGCGCTTGAAACACCTGATCCAGCGCCGCCAGATCCCCGGCCTCCAGTTGCAGCTGCGCCGCTTGTGCATTGAGTTGCACGTGTTCGGGTCGCACAGCCTTGGGAATCGCAATGACACCATCCTGACGCAGAATCCACGCCAGCGAAACCTGCGCGGGGGTGACGCCGTGACGAGCGGCAATCTGTTTCAGCACCGGCTCAGCCAGCATCGCGCCGCCCTGACCGATCGGGCAGTAAGCCATCAGCGGCATCCGCTGGTGCTGGCACCACGGGAACAGATCGAATTCGATGCCGCGCTCTTCAAGGTTGTAGAGCACTTGATTGGTGGCGCAGGCGGAACTGGAGAGTTCTTCGAGGTCATCGACGTCGAAATTGGAGACGCCCCAACGGCCGATCTTGCCTTCTTCGCGCAGACGTTCGAAGGCTTCGACGGTTTCTTCCAGCGGATACTGGCCGCGCCAGTGCAGCAGATAGAGGTCGATGTAATCAGTGTCGAGGCGGCGCAGACTGCGCTCGCAGGCTTGCGGGATGCCTTTGCGGCTGGCGTTATGCGGGTAGACCTTGCTCACCAGAAACACTTGATCGCGCAGACCGGCAATCGCTTCGCCGACCACCGATTCGGCACCGCCCTCGGCGTACATTTCGGCGCTGTCGATCAGGGTCATGCCCAGCTCGATCCCCATGCGCATCGCCGCCACTTCACGCTTGTGCGCCGAACGGTCTTCGCCCATGCGCCAGGTGCCCTGGCCAATGACTGGAACCTGCACACCGGCCAATTCGAGGGTACGCATTCAAACCTCCTATCTGAAAGAGTCGATACCTTTAAGTGGGCAGCAGGATAGCCCAGGGGTTCCGAAAGCTTGCAGATCAGGAGTCTTTATGAAGTGGCTGAAATAAATTGTGGCGAGGGGATTTATCCCCGCTGGGTTGCGAAGCAGCCCCAAAACCATTCAGCGCGGAGTATCAGGCAAACCCGGTTGTCTGGTTTTGGGGCTGCTGCGCAACCCAACGGGGATAAATCCCCTCGCCACAGGGGACTCAACTCATCACAGATGTTGTGTTGACAGTTATTTCGCGGAGAACTTCAACACCACGCTGTGGTTGTAAGTCTGCCCCGGATCCAGTCGCGTGCTCGGGAAATTCGGCTGATTAGGCGAGTCTGGATAGTGCTGCGTTTCCAACGTAAACGCGCCCCAGTGCGGATACACCTTGCCGCCCTTACCCTTGACCGTGCCATCCAGGAAGTTACTGGTATAAAACTGCACACCCGGCTCGGTAGTGAACAACTGCAAATGCCGCCCCGACTGCGGATCGCTGACTTCAGTGGCGACTTTGCTCACATCGCCCTTGGCATCCAGCGCCCAGTTGAAATCAAATCCACCCTGTTTCGGCTCAGCAAATTTCAGTTGCTCATGATCCGCCTTGATGTGCGTGCCGATGGCCGTCGGTTTAGTGAAATCCATCGGCGTACCGGCGACGGGCGCGAGTTCCCCGGTCGGGATCAGTTTGGCCGTCACCGGCGTGTAATGGCTGGCGTAGAGGGTCGCGACCTGCTTGAGAATGTCGCCATTACCGGCGCCGGCGAGGTTGAAGTAACTGTGGTTGGTAAGGTTGAGCACCGTCGGTTTGTCGGTGTTGGCCTTGTAGTCGATGCGCAGCTCGTTGTTGTCGGTGAGGCGATAGGTGACCTCGGTGGTGAGGTTGCCGGGAAAGCCCATTTCGCCGTCCGCCGACAGATACGTCAGGGTTACGCCGACCGAATCCTTGTCCTTGGTTTCCTGGGCTTTCCAGACTTTCTTGTCGAAACCCAGCGTGCCGCCGTGCAGCGCGTTGCTCTTGTCGTTCTGCGGCACTTGATAGCGTTTGCCATCGAGTTCGAACGCACCTTCGGCGAGGCGATTGCCGAAACGGCCGATGGTCGCGCCGAAGTACGCGGTGCCTTTCTGATAACCCTGCACATCGTCGAAGCCGAGCACGACGTCGTCGAACTTGCCGTGTTTGTCCGCCACCAAGAGCGATTGCAGGGTCGCGCCGTAGGTGATGACGGTGGCTTGCATGCCGTGGCTGTTGCGCAGGATGTATTGCTCGACGGGCGTGCCGTCATTGGTTTTGCCGAAGGCTTTGTGCTCGGCGCTGAGGCCGGCGGCATTGGCGGAAAGGGTGGCGATCATCAGGGACAGTCCGAGGCCGGAGAGCAGGTGTCGGGATTGAAGCATGGTTGACCTTCCTTTTTGTTGTTGTTTTCAAAGCAGCGCGGATTCCCCTGTAGGAGCTGCCGAAGGCTGCGATCTTTTGATCTTTATAAAAGCAAAAGATCGCAGCCTGCGGCAGCTCCTACAGGATGATTAATAGTCATGCTATCTGTGAGTAGGAAGAATATTTATAGCGGATGAATCGTTTATTGCCAAAATAAAGTCTGACTAATTGATGTAGGGATCAGCGCCAAAGGTCGGATCAACGCTCGCACACTGCACTTTTTCGAATTTCCCGGCTCTATCCATGGCCAGGATGCGGTGACCCCCGCCGCACAGGAATGTGCCTGTTCGAGACTACATGCCGAGATTTTTTCAGCTGATTGCCGATTTTTTTCGCCGACCGTGCCTGCCGCTCGCCTGTCTGTCATTGCTGTTGTTCAGCGGTTGCAGCCATCAGGACGGCAACGGGTTTTTCGCGCAGATGCGTGACGGCCAGCCGCAGGAATTCATGCAGACCAGCGTCGACCGTATGGCCACGCTGGCAATGCGCGACAACCTCAACAGCCTCTACCGCCTGATGGGCAAGCTGTACCTGCGCAATCCAGAAGAGCTGAAAAAATCGGGGTTCCTCAGTATCAGCGTGGCGGTGAAACAGGTGCGTCTGGCCGTTGAACAGCAACAGCCATTACCGGTGCTCGGCGGAAGAAAGGATCTCGCGGCGCTGAGCTACGCGATGAGCCCGGAGTTTCGCGGTGACCGCGTCGGCGCGTTCATCTATGCGATCGGCAGCATGCTGGTGACCGCCCACGGCAATCGCACCGAGTTCTACATGACCGATGCGATCAACCCGACCTTCGTCCACAACGCCGCGCGCAACATCGAAAAAGCCACGTGGATCCTGTCGCAACGGCAGAACAAGGACGGCCAGCCGCTGCTGTTTTCCAATGAGATTTCCGAAGAGGGCAGCAACCTCAGCTTTGCCACCGAGTTCGGCAAAATCGTCGCGCGGCTGGATCTGATCACGCAGATGCTTGATGAGCGCTACCGGCGGATTGGTTTGAATTACGCGCAGAGCCTTCTGTTCCTGAATTTCCTCCCCGTTCAATAAGCGCTCTCACCCCTGTAGGAGCTGCCGAAGGCTGCGATCTTTTGATCTGTTTTTGAAGGTCAACGTCAAAAGATCTCAGCCTTCGGCAGCTCCTACAGGGTAGAGTGGCGGTCGGATTGTTTGTATACAATCCACCGTCAACTTTGACTCAAAGGGAGCTGCACCCGTCATGACCGACCCCGCAAGCGCCGATTTCACTCGCGTTGATCGCGCCGTCCGCTCGGACAAATTGCCTTATGCCGCGTTGCTGGCGTTCGCCATGACCGGTTTCATCGCCATCCTCACCGAAACTCTGCCAGCCGGCCTGCTGCCGCAAATCGGCGCCGGGCTCAATGTCAGCGAGGTGCTCGCCGGGCAACTGGTGACGCTGTACGCGCTGGGCTCGATTGTCGCGGCGATTCCGCTGACCGTCGCCACGCGCGGCTGGCCTCGGCGGCGGGTGCTGTTGATGACCGTCGGCGGTTTTCTGGTGTTTAACACCGTCACCACGTTTTCCAGCCATTATGGCCTGACCCTCGCGTCGCGGTTTCTCGCCGGGATGGCGGCGGGGCTGTCGTGGGGGATCATGGCCGGCTATGCGCGCGGCATCGTGCCGGTGCATCAACAGGGCCGAGCGCTGGCGATCGCCATGCTCGGTACGCCGGTGGCGCTGTCGCTGGGTACGCCAGCGGGAACATGGCTGGGTAATCTGATTGGCTGGCGTGCTTCGTTCGGCATCATGTCGGCGTTGGCCCTGGTGTTGGCGGCGTGGATCGTCATTGCGGTGCCGGATCGTCCGGGGCAAACCAGCGAAGAACGCTTGCCGTTGCTTGAATCCCTGCGTCTGCCGGGTGTGCGACCAGTGCTGTTCGTGGTGCTGACGTGGATGCTCGGCCACAACATTCTCTACACCTACATAGCGCCGTTTCTGATGCAGGCCGGATTGGCCGAACGGGTTGATCTGGTGCTGCTGGTGTTTGGCCTGTGCTCGTTGGTGGGCATCTGGATCATCGGCATGCTGGTCGATCGCTGGTTGCGTTGGCTGACGTTGATTAGCCTTGCGGTGTTTGCCGTGACCGCGCTGGTGTTGGCGCTGCTGGCGCCGTCACCGTGGCTGATTTACACGTGCATGGCGGTGTGGGGCTTGTCGTTCGGCGGCTCGGCGACGTTGCTGCTGACCGCGGCGGCGGACTCGGCGGGCGATCACGTCGACGTGGTGCAAGCGATGCTCACCACGTCGTGGAACGTGGCGATTGCCGGCGGCGGGTTGTTTGGTGGCTTGTTACTGGATCGAGCGGGGGCGATGTCGTTTCCGTGGGCGCTGCTGATTCTCTCACTGATCGCGCTCGCTACCGTCTGGATCAACAGCAACCACAGCTTCAAACCGGGCCGCAGAGTGCACTGACAACGCAGTCTCTCTGTAGGAGCTGCCGCAGGCTGCGATCTTTTGATGTGGGGTATAAAAAACAAGACCAAAAGATCGCAGCCTGCGGC